>JAEZEY010000137.1 GCA_023432845.1 Pseudomonadota bacterium | reverse complement strand
GGTCTCGCCGCCGAAGCCGCCGAGGATCACCGAGATGAACGAGCGGTTCATCGCGTGGCACATGATGTAGGACAGAATCGCGCCCGAGGAGCCGACCAGCGCGCCAGTGATGATCAGCGCCGAATTGCCCAAAGTGAAGCCGATGCCGGCGGCGGCCCAACCCGAATAGGAGTTGAGCATCGAGATCACGACCGGCATGTCGGCGCCGCCGATCGGAATGATCATGAGGACGCCGAGCACCAGCGCGAGGATGGTGATCAGCCAGAAATCGACCTGGCTCTGCGACTGCACCAGCCCGTAAATGAAGAACACCAGCGCCAAAGCCAGCACGATATTGATGACGTGGCGCGCGGGCAGCATGATCGGCGCGCCGCTCATGCGGCCTGACAGCTTGAGGAACGCGATCACCGAGCCGGTAAAGGTCAAGGCGCCGATGGCGACGCCGAGCGCCATTTCGACAAGGCTCGCCTTGTGGATGGCGCCGCGCGTGCCGATGTCGAAGGCGGCGGGCGCGTAATAGGCGCCGGCGGCGACCAGCACCGCGGCCATGCCGACCAGCGAGTGGAAGGCCGCGACCAGTTCCGGCATCGACGTCATCGGCACCTTGCGGGCGATCACCGCGCCGATGGCGCCGCCGATGGCGATGCCGCCGATCACCAGCACCCAGGACGTGGCGCTGGCCGGCGGGTGCGCGGCCAAAGTGGTCAGCACGGCGATGGTCATGCCGACCATGCCGAACAAATTGCCGCGGCGTGAGGAGTCGGGGCTCGACAGCCCGCGCAATGCCAGGATGAACAACACACCGGCGACGAGGTAGAGCAAGGCGGCTAGGTTAGCGCTCATGGCGTCTTTACTCTCCCGTCATCACTTCTTTTTCTTCTGGTACATCGCGAGCATGCGCGACGTGACCAGGAAGCCGCCGAAAATATTGATCGACGCGAAGATCAGCGCCACGAAACCGAAGGCGCGCGCCCAGAGCGGACCGTTGTCGTCCACCACCAGAGGCACGCCGACCGCGAGCAGCGCGCCGACGACGATGACCGACGAGATGGCATTGGTGACCGACATCAGCGGCGTGTGCAGCGCCGGAGTCACCGACCAGACCACATAGTAACCGACGAAAACGGCGAGAACGAAGATCGAGAGGCGGAAGACGAAAGGGTCAACCGCTGTTGCAAGATCGTGCATGGATGCCCCCTTACGCCGCCGTCTTCGGCATGAAATTCGGATGCACGACGGCGCCGTCGCGCGTCAACATGGTGGCCTTGATCAGCTCGTCGTCCCAGTTGATGGCGAGCTTCTTCTCCTTCTTGTCGATCATGGTGTCGATGATGGTGAGAAGGTTCTTGGCGTAAAGCGCCGACGCCGAGGCCGCGAGGCGGCCCGGCACGTTGAGATGACCGACGATCTTGGCCGGGCCGACCTGAACCACCTGCCCCGGCACCGCGCCTTCGACATTGCCGCCGCGCTCGACCGCAAGATCGACGATCACCGAGCCGGGCTTCATCGACGCCACCATCTCGGCGCTCACCAGCTTCGGCGCCGGACGGCCCGGGATCAGCGCGGTGGTGATGACGATGTCCTGCTTCTTGATGTGATCGGCGACCAGCGCGGCCTGCTTGGCCTGGTATTCCTTGGACATTTCCTTGGCGTAGCCGCCGGCCGTCTGCGCGTTCTTGAATTCCTCGTCCTCGACGGCGAGGAATTTGGCGCCGAGACTTTCCACCTGCTCCTTGGTGGCGGGGCGAACGTCCGTCGCGGTGACGACAGCGCCGAGGCGGCGCGCGGTGGCGATCGCCTGAAGACCGGCAACGCCGACGCCCATAACGAAGACGCGGGCCGCCGGCACCGTGCCGGCCGCAGTCATCATCATCGGCATGGCGCGGCCATAGGTCTCCGCGCCGTCGATCACGGCGCGGTAGCCGGCAAGGTTGGCCTGGCTCGACAGCACATCCATCGACTGCGCGCGGGTGATGCGCGGCATCAATTCCATGGCGAAGGTGGTCAGCCCGGCATCCGCCATCGCCTTGAGAGCGGCGTCGTTGCCGTAGGGATCCATGATGGCGATGACAATGGCGCCCTTCTTGTAGGAGGCGATCTCCCCGGTCGAAGGCCGGCGGACCTTGAGGATCATGTCGGCGTCGCCGCCGACCGCGTCGGCGATCGTTGCGCCGGCCGCCTCATATTCGGCATCGGGATAGCCTGAGGCATTGCCGGCGCCGCGCGCCACCACCACTTCGGCGCCGAGCGCCTTGAATTTTTTGACGGTCTCCGGACTCGCCGCGACGCGCGGCTCATTGCCCTCGGTTTCCCGTGCAACCGCAATACGCATTCCGACAGCCTCCGCTCGCCCAGCAGAAGGCTCCGGGTCCACAAACGGCCCCAGCCCCTACCCGGACAGATTATGCGCCACTACGAGAGGGCGGTGAAGCCAAAGATCAGGACGCTGAGGATAAATGCCACGTAGCTCGGCGTCTTCGAGCCCGAGCCGAGCGCCACCACCAGACCGATGATCGCGATCAGGAATACCGGGATCGACGTCAACCAGTGCCCGAGCACGCCACCGACAGTGAGCCCCAGCAACATGTTGATGACGTGGATGCTGCCGTCAAACGAGTATTTGACGAAGCTTTCGTAGGTCCGCTCATGCTCCGGATAATCGTTGCCGGTCGCGGTGGCGTATTCGACGGGCCCGTGGTCGGCCATGGTGGATTAGTCTCCGTTCGCTTTTCCCTAGCGCCACAGGGGTTAGCGCAATCGAGGCGGCAGGGCAACGGCTCCCGCCGGAGCCCGCTGTGGGCGCCTGTCAGGCCGGAGCAAGTTCGGCCGCGGCCATCGCGGTATCCTGGCGCACCGCCACCTCCTCAACGGCGAAGTGCTCGATGGCCTCATTGAACAGCCGGTAGAAGTTTAATTCCGCTGCCAGATGCAGAAAGACGGCCCCGAGCCCGATGGCGGCGCGGTCCATGAACACGAATTCGCGCGGCACCTGCACCGGCCCGAGCTTCTTCAGCGCTTGGTGGACCTGGAAGGCCTGCTTGCGGCCATAGTCGGCGGGCTTCACACCGTCGGCGATCGAGCGCACGCGGTCGTCGAGCAGCGGGCCATAGATGAAGCGCGCCCAGATATTGAGGGTGTCGATCAGCTCTCTGGACAGGCGGCGGAAACCCCAGGTCTCGTAGGCCTGAACCACCCTCGCCTCGTCGTTGTGCAGCAGTCCCTGATAAAGATCGACCACGCCGCCGACGAAACGCGGCGGAAAGATGCGGATGCAACCGTAGTCCAGAAGGTTGATACCGGCCGGCTCGCCGTCCTCGACGAAAACCGAATAGTTGCCGAGATGAGGGTCGCCATGGATGACACCGAAGCGGCTGAACGGAAACCACCAGGCCGTGAACATCGCCGTGGCGAGGCGGTTGCGGATCTCGAGGCTGTCCTGCTTGTGCCACAGCATCTTCGTGCCCTCCATCCAGTCCATGGTCAGGAGGCGCCTGGTCGATAATTCCGGCCAGACATTCGGCACGCGGATCAGCGGTTCGCCGCTGAGCATATGGCGATAGAGCGCGGCGTGTTTGGCCTCGCGCGCGTAGTCCAGTTCCTCGCGCAGGCGGGCGCCGATCTCGACGGCGATCTGATCGGTGTCGATCGCCGGCTCGAAGCGCTTGCGCAGCGAGAACAGAAGATTGAGCTGCTGCAGGTCAGCTTCGACCGCCGACTGCATATCCGGGTACTGGAGCTTGCAGGCGAGCGGCGTGCCGTCGAGCGCCTGCGCGCGGTGCACCTGGCCGAGCGAGGCGGCGGCGGCCGGCGTGTGCTCGAACGATTTGAACCTCGACTGCCACCCCGCCCCCAACTCCGCCGTCATGCGCCGCTTGACGAAAGCCCAACCCATCGGCGGCGCCTGGCTCTGCAGCTTCATCAGTTCGCTGGCGTATTCCGGTGGCACCGCGTCGGGAATGGTGGCGAGCAATTGGGCCACCTTCATCAGCGGCCCCTTGAGGGTGCCGAGCGCGGTGGCCAGCGCCTCGGCATTGCCGGCGCGATCGCCCGGCGCGCCGAGGAACCTTTGCCCCGCCATGCGGGCGGCGACGCCGCCGACGCGGGTGCCGACCTTGGCATAGCGCACGGCGCGGGCGGAGAAGCGGTTTTTCTCGGGATCTTGGGGACTGTCAGCGGCCATGATGTCAATCTAGTACGCGACTGGCCCAATAAAAGATCACGCAGTGTCGCGTGGCGCCTTCAGGTCTTCGGCCAGTTGTCCCTGATCCAGCGGGTGAGGCTTTCTTCGCTGACCTCACCCGCGGCGAGGGCGAAGAACATCCGAGTGGCAACCGCCTGATCGGGCGCAAACTGAATGCCGTTCTTTCGCAGAAACGCGACCATCGTCATGAAAGCGATGCGCTTGTTCCCATCGACAAAGGCATGGTTCTTTGCGAGCCCAAAGGCATAGGCGGTGGCGAGCACCGGCAGTTCTGCCTGTTCATACTGCCATTTGTTCACCGGGCGCTCGAGCGCCGAGCGCAACATGCCCTCATCTCGAAGACCGGGCGCGCCGCCGAAACGGCGAAGCTGGCGGCTGTGAACCGCAATGACTTGCTCGTAAGTGATCCAGCGGGGCTCCGCATGCTCGGCCATAGCCGGCTACTTCGCAAGCGCGGCCAAAGTATCGCGATACTCGTCCATGACCTCGTCGGCGATTTTCATCGTCTCTTCGAAATCAGGATCGTACGGCATGGCTTGGAAGCCGCCGCCGGCCAGTTCGATAAGATGAAGTTCCTGGCCGCGTTTGAGGTCAAATCGGTCCATGACTTCGCGCGGCAGGATAAGGCCGTCGGAATTGCCGATCTTTTTGATCTCTACCTTGATCGTCATGGCGGAAACCTCGGTTATACGTCTGTATAACATATGTTATACGGACGTATAACGCAAGACCCCCTACCCCAGCCCCTCCAGCTCCTCGATCAGCTTCGCGATCACGCTCAGGGCCCCGTCCCAGAATTTCGGGTCGCGGGCGGCGAGGCCGAACGGGGCCAGCAGCTCGGAAT
>JAEZEY010000112.1 GCA_023432845.1 Pseudomonadota bacterium | reverse complement strand
TCGGCAAGCTGGCGGTCGAGGATGACAAGGAAATCGAAGACTCGCGGCCGGTTGGCCTCGGCCCAGGCCGGCACCTGTGGCACTTCCAGCTCCTTCATCGCCGGGTGCAGGTGGCGGAAGACCTGGGCCACCGTCGCGAACAGGTTGTTCTCGACCCGGCGGCTCCACATTTCGACGAGGCCGATTTCCTTGGGCCCCTGCCCGAACAATGGCGGTTCCGGCCGCAACGCCTCGAAATACCGGCAGATCGCCAGCGATTCACAGATCACGGTGCCGTCGTCGAGCACCAGCGCCGGCAGGCGCTGCAGCGGATTGAGCGCCGTGAATTCCGGCGTCTTGTGCTGCTTGGCCATGATGTCGACCTGCTCGATCGGCAGTTCGATGCCCTTCTCGGCGAGAAATATGCGGGTGCGGCGCGGATTGGGCGCGCCTTTGGCATCATAGAGCTTCATGGATGGCGTTTCCGGCGGATTTGGCTGGTATCGGCGTTTTCTGGTGCGCGAAGAGCCCAACACAGGCCGCAACGGCTGTCAAAAGTCAAAGGTTAAGGCACATTAACCCGGAGAGACTTTCGCCTTTTAAGGCCAGTCTTAAGGATTTTGCGCGACGGTGCCGCTTAACAATTTTCCATTTCGGTAGCGTCATTTAGTCCGTGATTTTGGTGCCATGGTTCCTGGCGAGCAACCCGACCTTACCGCGCTGCCGCCGCAAAGCTCGCCGGTAAAGCGCCGGCTGGCCGCGCAGTATGTGCGCGACGCCCGCGACCGCCTGACCTCGACGTCGGGCACGCGGCCGGTTTTCGACGTCGAGCTGCTGCGCCAATACGCCCAGAACCGCCTCTCCGCCTCGCTGGTCATCCTGCTACTGGTCGGCACCATCGGCTTCCTGTCCAGCCTGTGGACCGGCGCCGTCGCGGCCGGCGCCTGGACCGCCTCGGTCCTGGTCATCCACGCGGTGATCATCACCAAATGCCGGCAGTTGCTCGCTCTGCCGGTCTCGACGGTGGATACGCGGGCCTGGCGCTTCCGCTTCGTCATGCTCGACCTGTTCTACGGTCTGGCCTGGATGTTCGTGCTGATCAATCCGCTCGGCGCCGACGAGTCCTCGGGCACGTTCATGCTGTTCGTGATGCTGCTCGTGGTCGCGGTGTCGAGCATGCTCGCCTCGAGCCTGCCGATTGCGGCATTTGCCGCGACCTTCCCGGTAACGGCGGCGGTCGCGCTCAATTTCGCGCTGCTCGGCAGCATGCGCGACTCCATTCTCGCCATCATGGCGGTGAGCGCGCAGGCCTATTTCGCCGTTCTCGCCTACCGGCTCTATTCGACGACGCTCGCCACGCTGGAGGCACGCGCCGAGAAGGACGCGCTGATCGGCGAACTCGAGCAGGCCAAGATGATCTCGGACGAAGCGCGCCAGCGCGCCGAAGCCGCCAACGTGTCGAAGTCGCGCTTCCTGGCGCAGATGAGTCACGAACTGCGCACGCCGCTCAACGCCATTCTCGGCTTCTCCGAAGTGATGAAGACGGAAGTGTTCGGCGAGCATTCGGTCCCCGCCTATAAGGAATATTCCTCCGACATCCATGCCTCGGGCGTGCATCTGCTCGGCCTCATCAACGAGATCCTCGATCTGTCGCGCATCGAGGCCGGCCGTTATGAACTCAACGAAGAGAGCGTGTCGCTGGTCGGCATCGTCGAGGACTGCCATCATCTCTTGAAGCTGCGCGCCACCAATCGCGGCATCAATCTGCACGAGGTTTACGAGCAGGGCATGCCGCGGCTGTGGGCGGACGAGCGCGCCATCCGCCAGATCTGTCTCAATCTGCTGTCCAACGCCATCAAGTTCACGCCGCAAGGCGGCGACATCTGGCTGAAGGTCGGCTGGACCGCGTCGGGCGGTCAGTACATGAGCGTGACCGACACCGGCGCCGGCATTCCGGAAGAGGAAATTCCGGTGGTCCTGGCGTCGTTCGGCCAGGGCTCGAACTCGATCAGATCGGCCGAACAGGGCGCCGGTCTCGGCCTGCCGATCGCCAAGAGCCTGGTCGATCTGCATGGCGGCACCTTCACGCTGCGCTCCAAGCTGCGCATCGGCACCGAAGTCATCGTCACATTCCCGCCGGAGCGCGTGGTCGCGGCGATGGCGCCGATGGTGGAGCCCGCGCCGCCGATCGTGCCGCAAGCGCCGGCGCCGGGCGAGCGCATCCTCAACGATGAGGAACGCCGCCGCCTGCGCCAGCGGCCATTGTTCCGCGCCGGGACATGAGCGTTGCCGGCGTTGCAGAATCCGGCGCGGCAAATCGGCGATTGCGTTCCGGCGAACGCTCTCTATGTTTCCGGAGCGGCGCGATGCCGCCCGAAATCAGAGCCCGCGATGATCGAAAGTCCCTGCGTGAAAATCTGTACGCTCGATGCGCAGCAAAGGCTGTGTCTCGGCTGCGGCCGCACCGTGGACGAAATCGCACGCTGGGCCGGCATGACGCCGGACGATCGCCGGCGCGTGATGAACGCACTTCCCGAACGTCTCGCTGCATTCAATGGCTCGCAAGAATTCACCGGATAGGCCGGTCATGAGCCGGCGCATCACCTGGATCTTCGTCGCCGGCGTGGCGCTGTCGCTGGCGGCGCTGATCGCGATGCAGGACAGCGACCCGATCGCCCGCCTGCTGCGCCGCGACGTGGCGTCGCTGAGCGTGAAGCTGGTGCTGCTGGTCTTCGTCGGCGGGCTCGTCGTCGTCATGTTCCGCGATCGCATCGCGAAGGCATTTGAAGCCATCGCGTTCTGGAGCGTGGTCGGCCTGCTGCTCGTGGTCGGTTACACCTATCGCTTCGAACTGCGCGATGTCGGCGACCGCGTCATCGCCGAACTCGTGCCAGGTTATGTCGCGCGCCACGGTCAGGATGCCGAAGTCGTGCGCGGCGGCGATGGCGACTTTTCGCTGATGGCGCATGTCAACGGCGCGCGCGTGCCGATGGTGGTCGATACCGGCGCGTCGTCCGTGGTGCTGACGCAGGAGGCCGCCAAGGCTTCGGGCCTGCCGATCGAGGTGCTGAGCTACACCGTCAATGTCGACACCGCGAACGGCCGCACGCGCGCCGCGCCCGTGACGCTGGAGCGCATCGTGGTCGGCGGCCTGATCGAGCGCTCGGTGCCGGCGCTGGTGGCGCAGCAGGGCCAGCTCAAGCAGTCGCTGCTCGGCATGAGCTTCCTCAATCGGCTCGACAGCTGGGAAGTGCGCGGCAACAAGCTGCGCATGCGCGCCGCGCCTTAATTTTCCTAAAAAAGGCTGACGAGGAACCGCGTGCCCACCAGCAGCAGGAGACAGGCAAAGGCCACTTCGAGGCTGCGGCGCGGCAGCCGGTGCGCCAGCCGCACGCCATAACCGGTCATGTAGCTGGCGACCGGCGCCATCAGCACGAAGCCCGGCAGCGACACGAAGCCGAGCGACAAAGGCGGCAGTTCGCCCATATGCGGCCAGCCGGCGATGATGTAGCCGATGGTGCCGACGACGGTGATCGGCACGCCGAGCCCGGCCGAGGTCGCTACGGCGCGGTGGATCGGCTGGGCGTACAGCGTGAGGATCGCGGTCGAGAAGCCGCCGCCCGACACCCCGACCAGCGACGACAGCGCGCCCATGGCGAAGCCGTAAGCCGACAGCACAACGCGGCCGGGCAGCTCGGTGCCGAGGTTGCCGCGGTGGGTGCCGAACAGCATCTTCGCCGCCATCAGCGCGCAGAAGGTGACGAAAGCGATCTTGAACACTTCGGCCGGGGCGAAGGAGGCCGACGCCGAGCCGATGACGATGCCGGCCACCGCCGCAGGCGTCCACAGGCGCAGCAGGCCCGGGATAACCGCGCCCTGCTTCTGATGCGCCGAATAGGAGCGCAAGGTGGTCGGCACAATGATCGCCAGCGAGGTACCGACGCAAAGCTGCATGCGCAGATCTTCGGGCACGTCCATGAAGCGGAAGACTTCATAGAGGATCGGCACGATGACGCCGCCGCCGCCGACGCCGAACAGGCCGGCGAGAAAACCGGTGATGACGCCGCCGGCAAGGATCAGCAGCGCCAGCCAGATCAGTTCATTGACGGGATAGCCGAGGACCATGAAGCAGCCGCTGGGACGCGGGGCGGGATCGATATGCGTCAGGCGGCGATGTGCGCCATATCGGGCGAAGAGTCCACCAGCAGCGCCAGCGCATCAGCCACGACGGCGGCGGAGGCGCCGGGCTTGACCGCCTCGGTTGCCAGATGACGGCGGAAGGCGCGCGCCCCGGGCACGGCGCGGAACAGGCCGAGGACGTGGCGGGTGACGGAATTGAGCCGCACGCCCTTGTCCATCTCGCGCTCGATATAGGGAATGAGCGCCGCGGCCGCCTCCCTGGCCGAAGCAAACGGCGCTGCCTCGCCGTAAAACATCGGATCGACGTTCAGCAAACGCCATGGCTCGTGATAGGCGGCGCGGCCGAGCATGACGCCGTCGAGTTGACCTGAATTCTCGTGCGCCTGCTCGAGGCTGGCCAGTCCGCCATTGAGCACAATGGGCCAGTCGGCATGCGCTTCCTTGAGACGATGCACGATGGCGTAATCGAGCGGTGGGACTTCTCTGTTCTCCTTGGGCGACAGGCCCTTCAGCCAGGCCTTGCGGGCATGGACAATGAGCGCGTCGGCGCCGGCGTCCCTCACCTGCGCGGCGAAGGCGAACAGCACCTCTTCCGGATCCTGATCGTCGACGCCGATGCGGCATTTGACGGTGACCGGCACCTTCACCGCCGCCTTCATCGCCGCGACGCTGGAGGCGACCAGCTGCGGCTCCAGCATCAGGCAGGCGCCGAAGCGGCCGTCCTGGACCCGGTCTGACGGACAGCCGACATTGAGGTTGATCTCGTCATAGCCGAAACCCTCACCAATTCGAGCGCTCTCGGCCAGCGCGGCCGGATCGCTGCCGCCCAATTGCAGCGCGATGGGGTGTTCCGCCGGATCGAAGCCGAGGAGCCGCTGCCGGTCGCCATGGATCACGGCGCCGGTGGTCACCATTTCCGTATAAAGCAGCGCCCGGCGCGACATGAGGCGATGGAAGAACCGGCAGTGCCGGTCCGTCCAGTCCATCATGGGAGCGATTGAGAAGCGGCGGTTCATTTGAAACTTCGAGCTTTTGTCGTTTATCAAGTCTTAGTTCATAGCTCGTGCGGAATGCTGCGAACTATACTCCTTTCGACGGCCTACTAACGTTTGAGGGAAAGCTCCCGCATGACCTTAGAACGTCGCAGAACGAAGCCGGTACTCTCCTGAGTCATTCCAGACATCTTGGCGTCGAATGCCTGCCCGCGCAATTTCGAAGCGATCGATGAAACGAATTCCGGAAAATTTGGTGCCATCGCGCCACTCCCCATGCAGCGTACCACGGCAGTAAACCACCCAACAGTCGCCGCCTTCAAAAGCCTCCCAATTCTCGATGGTTTTCCCGATATGGGCGTAACGGCTGCCCGAGTTACTGACGATCTCTTCAAGGCTATGAAAAACGGCCCCCCCAGGAAACGTCAAGACAACCGGATCGGCGAGGCATTTTTTGGCGTTATCGAGATCACGCGCTTCCATCGCCGAAAGATACGAATTCGCAAACTGGATGGCCTCCTCGCGGGTCTTGATCAGAATTGTCATTTCATCCGTCTTTTGTTGAGGTTTGAGTTATTGCATACCGCAGGACAACGGCAATCGCTCTGTTGTTCCGACATATCGCAACATGCTGTACTGCAAGCTTGCCAAATACCAGTCCTCAAAGCACGGAAGTCGCGCCCGTACAGTCCCGGTACTTTTGACTTTTCGCAACGACAATTCGCGGCGTATCGTATGATATATATAATATGTGCGGTGGGAGAAGGATCATGCAACGAGACCTTGTTCGTCGCGATGTTCTAATGGGAGCAGCTGCGCTGGCGACGGCCGGCCTCATTGCCCCGGCAGGCGCACAAGCACCGGCTTCGTCGATCAAGCTGCCGGCGCCGTCCACCGACAGCGGCCTGTCCGTGATGCAGGCACTCGGCAAACGGCGTTCGATCCGAAGCTTCAGCAAACAGCCGCTTTCCGAACAGTCCCTGTCCAACGTTCTTTGGGCCGCCTTCGGGGTTAATCGGCCGGAAGGTGCCGAACGCACCGCTCCTTCGTGGCGCGGCTCGAAGGAAACCGACGTGTATGCTTGTACCGCAGACGGCGTCTTCCTTTACGAGCCCAAGTCTCATGTGCTGCAACGCACGCTCGGCACCGATATCAGGGCCAAGACCAGCAGCATGGTATTTGCCGGCTCTGCCCCCGTTGTTCTCGTATATGCCGCCGACCTTTCACGCATGGCGAAGGCGTCGCGCGAAGACCAGGTCCTCAACGCCCATGTCGATGCGGGGATAATCGGCCAGAACGTTTATCTCTATTGCGCATCGGCGGGGCTTGCCACGGTCATTCTGGGCAGCATCGACCGCGCGGGGCTGCCCCGGCGCATGGGCCTTCGCGAGGGGCAGATTGTGACTTTCGCCCAGCCGGTCGGACACCCCGCGCAAGGCTGAGCGGCGCACATCCCAAACTATCGTCTTGCTCGCACATGCAAGCCGCCACCTCACGTGGCGGCTTTGTTGTTTTGGCACCAGACTTTCACGATGGTGCGATGCGTGCGTCAGCATTGCTGACCTACTCAATCACCCGCGCAGATCAAACCATACCGTCACATGCTTCCTGCTCAGGGCGTCATATTTCCTTTTGGTTGACCTGCATCAAAAGCCGCAACGGTTTCACTTTCATACTTCGGCAGCCGACGCCCCACGCCTTCACACATTTCGCAAGGAGGGAATGTCATGACCAAAGGGCAGATCAAGCCAAATAACGCAACTGACGACAGCGTCACTGCCTCAACGCGACGAACATTTCTCCGAAGCCTGGCCGGCGCCGGCGCCGCGGTCTCGCTGAGCAGCACTCTCTCCTGGGCCGATGGCGAGATCGGCTTCTGGGCCAAGGACCTCAGCAACGAGCAACTGGTCGCCATGCACACCACGATCCAGCGCATCCGCTGGTTCGAGCGCACGTGCGTCGACAAGATGCTCACCGAACCCGGCTATCGCGGGTTCAACCATTTCTACGTCGGCCAGGAAGCGGTCGCCACCGGCGTATCCGCTGCGCTCAAGAACACCGGCGGGATCATGGAGGCCGACCTCGTCTACAGCACGCACCGCCCATCCGGCCATGCGATCGCCAAGGGCGTCGACGTCAAGAAAATGGCAGCGGAATACGATTTCCGCGCGACGGGCCTCAACAAGGGTTATGGCGGCGAAATGCATATCGCCGACACGTCTGTCGGATTCATGGGTGCCGACGGAATGATCGGACCGGGGCCGGTGATTGCCACCGGTTCAGCCTTCGCCATTCGCGCCCGCGACAGCAAGCAGGTCGTCGTTAACTACGGCGGCGACGGCACCTATGCGACGCCACAATTCCACAGCGCGCTGAACAACGCGGCGTTGTTGAAGCTGCCGTTCATCTACGTGGTCGAAAACAACCTCTATCACCAGTACGCGCACTATTCGTACTCCGTGCCGATGAAGGACATCGCGGAAGCCGCGAAGACCTATGGCATCCCCGGCGTCGTCGTCGACGGACAAGATGTGTTCCAGGTCTACAACGCCGCGAAGACCGCGGTGGACCGCGCTCGCGCCGGTGACGGACCGACACTGATCGAGGCCAAGACCTACCGTTACTACAATCATTGGGGCGCGCCCGGAGCCAAGCCCGGCGAACTCGGCGCGTTCGGCTATGACCCGCTGGCCATCACATCGTTCCGTCCGGAGCGCGAAGTGCGCGCCTGGATGGCGCGCGACCCGGTCGACATCAGTCGTGAGACGCTGATCAGCTGGAAGGTTCTCGATAGAGCCAAGGCTCAAGAGATTGAAGCCGCCGCAAAGAAGGAGATGGTGGACGCCTTCGCGTGGGCCGACAAGCAGCCAATGTGCAAACCGGAAGACGGGCTGAAGAACGTATTCGTCGAGGGCACCGTTCCGCCACGCCAATTCGGTTAGCCGCCACGGCACGGCCGACCATCGCAACCAGCAAGGAATTGGGAGAACGAAGATGGCACGCAAGAGCTTCATGTACTCGACCCTCGAGGCCGTGCAGTACGAGATGCGGCAAGACAAGAATATGATCTGGGTGTTCGAGCTGACACCGCCCGTGGCATCGACCCCGGGAAGACCCGTTATCAATCTCGAGCGTGAGTTCGGGCGCAAGCGGGTCGTCAATACCGGCATCGACGAGTACTGGATGGCGGCTTGCGTTCTCGGCGCCGGGCTCGCCGGCTCGAAAGCGGCGACCTACATCCCGTACCAAGGCTCGTGCATGCCGTTCGAGTTGATCCAGAACGAGGTCGGCAAGCTGCGCATGAAGACGGGTGGCGGCGCGGAGATGCCAATTGTCTTTGTCATCGAGATGACCGGACAGACGCCCGGGTTCGGTGTCCAGCACTCCTGCTACGAGGAGGATACCTACTACGCCCACATTCCGGGGGTGAGGACGGTAATCCCGTCGAATCCAACCGATGCCAAGGGAATGATGGTTTCGGCGCTACGCTCCCGTGATCCGGTCGTTTATCTGTATGCGGCCGGCCTTCGAGACCTCATCGAAGACGTTCCCGACGAACAGTTCGAAACACCGCTCGACAAGGCGGCTGTTCGCTCCGAAGGCACCGACATCACGATCGTCGGTTCAGGCGCCGGAATGCCCGAAGTCCTCAAAGCAACGGACGAGTTGAAGAAGGCGGGCATGAAGGTGGAGGCGATCGATCTGCGCAGCCTCAAGCCCATGGACACCGAAACTCTGGTCAAGTCGGTACAAAAGACCAAACGGCTGCTCGCAGTCGACCAGTCCTACTACACGCTCGGCCCCGCAGCGGAAGTAATTGCACGGGTGGCGGAGAACGTGGACGGCGCACGCTACAAGCGCATCGCCTTCCCTGACGCGGCTCCGCCGGCATCGCCAGAGATGTTTCTGTGGATGCGCCCCATCGCCGGCCACATCGTCGGCGCCGCCAAGAAGCTGGTCGGCTGACCGGCCGCGAAAAGGGCCCCCGGGGCCCAACCCCCCGCGGCCGCGCCACAATGG
>JAEZEY010000096.1 GCA_023432845.1 Pseudomonadota bacterium | reverse complement strand
CTGATGCTTTCGATCAACAATCGTGATCATCGCGGCCGGGAAATCATGCTATCCAGCCGCCTCTCCACAGAAGGCTCATTTCCTCCAATGTCCTCCTCCGTCTCGTCTCTCGCCGCCGGCCGTGAATTCCTCGCCATTCCGGGCCCCACCAATGTGCCCGATGCCGTGCTGCAGGCCATGCACCGCCCCGCGCTCGACATCTATACCGGGCCGCTGGTCGAGCTGACCGACAGTCTGTTGCGCGACTTGAAGCGCGTCTTCGCCACCGAGGCCGGCCGCTGTTACATCTACGCCGCCAACGGCCACGGCGCCTGGGAAGCCGCGCTCACCAATGTGCTGTCGCGCGGCGACAAGGTGCTGGTGCTGGAGAGCGGCCGCTTCGCCATCGGCTGGGGCGAGGCGGCGAAGATGCTAGGGGCCGAGGTCGAGATCCTGCGCGGCGATTTCCGCCGCGCGGTGCGCCCGGCCGAGGTCGAGGCGCGGCTCAAGCAGGATGCCAAGGGCGAGATCAAGGCCGTGCTGGTGGCGCAGATCGACACCGCCTCCGGCGTCGTCAACGACATTCCCGCCATCAGGCAGGCGATGACCGCCGCCGGCCACGAGGCGCTGCTCTGCGTCGATACGGTCGCCTCGCTCGGCTGCGTGCCGTTCGAAATGGACAAGTGGGGCGTCGATCTGTCGATGTCGGCGTCGCAGAAGGGGCTGATGACGCCGCCGGGCCTCGGCTTCACCGCCGTTGGCCCGCGCGCTTTGGAAGCGCACAAAAAGGCGAACATGCGCACGCCCTATTGGGACTGGACCTTCCGCGACGGCCCGGTGCACTACCACAAATATTGCGGCACGCCGCCGGAGCAGTTGCTGTTCGGCCTGCGCGCGGCGTTCGATCTCATGTTCACCGAGGGCGAGCCCAATGTGTTCGCGCGCCATCGCGCGCTCGCCGAGGCCGTGCGCCGCGCCGTCGCGGTGTGGAGCGAAGGCCAGACCTTCGACTTCAATGTCGTCGAACCGGGCGAGCGCTGCGACACGGTGACCACGGTGATCACGCGCGGCGGCGAGAGCGCGCAGGCGCTGGTCGATTACTGCAATTACAAATGCGGCGTCGTGCTCGGCCGCGCCTTGGGTTCCAGCGAGGGCAGGGGCTTCCGCATCGCCCATATGGGCCATGTCAACGCGCCGATGGTGCTCGGAACTCTCGGCGCGATCGAGATGGGGCTCGCCGCGCTCAAGCTGCCGCACGGTTCCGGCGGCACCGCTGCGGCGATCGCGTATCTGGCCAGCGAGTTGAAGGCGTGATTATACCGATGGGCAATGTTGTCTCCGTTCGTCCCCGCGAAAGCGGGACCCAGTTCTGACGCGGAGATGGGTTCCCGCTTTCGCGGGAACGAACGGATGTTTGGGATCAGCTTCATGAAGAAAACTCTGGCTGCCTTTTCGCTTCTCGCCGCTTTGCTGTTCGCTCTGCCGGCGCAGGCCGCCAAATGCGGCGGCGACTTCAACACCTTCCTGTCGCAGATCGGCCGCGAGGCGCAGGCCAAAGGCGTGTCGGGCGCGGTGGTGAACCAGGCTTTCGCCGGCATCAGCATCGATCAGGAGGTTTTGGCCTTCGACCGGCGCCAGCGTTACACCTTCAAGCGCAGCTTCGAGGATTATGCCAGGACCCGCGTCATCCCCGCCCGCATCAAGCGCGCGACGTCGCTGATGAAGCGGCACGCGCAGCTGCTCGCGCGCATCGAGCGGCAATTCGGCGTGCCCAAGGAACTGATCATGGCGATCTGGACCTTGGAGAGCGACAACGGCACCGGCGACATGGGCAAGCGTTCGGTGGTGCGCACTTTGGCGACGCTGGCGCATGACTGCCGCCGCACCGAACTGTTCCAAGGCGAGCTGATCGCGTCGCTGATGATCGTGCAGCGCGGCGACCTGCCGCTCAGCGACATGCGCGGCGCCTTTGCCGGCGAGCTCGGCCAGACGCAGTTCCTGCCGTCGTCCTACATCAAGTACGGCGTCGACTATGACGGCAACGGCCATGTCGATCTGCGCCACTCGATCCCGGACGTGCTGGCCTCGACGGCGAATTTGCTGAAGGTCAATGGCTGGCGCGCCGGCCAGCCCTTCGGCGAGGGCACCGAGAATTTCCAGGTGATGCGCGAGTGGAATCGCTCGGAGATCTACCGCAAGACCATGGTGCTGTTCGCGGAGAAGCTCGGGGGCAACAACTACTAGCGGGCGCGGACCGGGATCGCGACGGGTTTGCCGCTGCGCGGTGTCGGGTTCTTCGGCCGGCCGAGCGCCATGATGGCGGTGCCCATGGCGACGCTGCCGAAGGTGATGACGAGGCCGAAAAGCAGGAGACCGAACGCCGCCCCGCCCGCCTGGTCGTTGAGGATCAGGTCGCGCAGGTTGTGCGGGTTCAGCGCCATCAGCCCGCCGATCATGGCCACGGCCGCGCCGATGCCGATCGCCAGATTGACGGCGAGCAGGCGCAGGAGGGGCTGGCGGGTAAAGCGCATTTTTTCAGGATAGCAACGAAGGCCGCAGCTACAAATTCGAATATGGCGGTGCGGCCATGCAGGGACGGGCGAGGTACCCCGTCACTTGACCAGCATTGCCTTTTTCGGCTTGGCGCCGGTCCGGGCCACGGACTTGATGGCGAGCGGGGCGCGGCCGGATTTCTCCGCGATCTCGCGGTCCTGCTCGATGAGGAAGCCGAGCGCCGGTTCGTCCTTCTCCAGCCCCCCGAGCAGGTCGGCGGGAACCCGGCGGTTCGAACGCTGCGACCCATCCTCATAGACGACGTCGAACATCACGAACTCGCCCTTGGGATTGCTGCCGGGTTTCTTGGCCATGATCAGGCTCCTCAAAACGACGAACCTCGCGCCCGCGGTCATCAAGGCGCAAGGCCAACCGGGGGGAGGGTCAAATGAATGGGTGGTCTCGCAGGCGCGCGCGACGCCCTGCTCGGGGGATTAGCTATGCACTTATGGCCGATATCCAAGAAGCGGAAAAGGTTTGATTCGTTGAGAAACGAGACATTTGCGACGGCGCAATCCCGCATTTTGGCGTTAAGACTTCAAAATGTCCATTTTCGAACAAAAGAAACAAGTTCGGCCGCCGCTGAAGCAATAAATGACATGCGATTATCGCAAGGCCTTCATGTTGCACTGCACCTACTCCATTTCGCAACGAAAGATATATTGCATTGCAAGAAGGCCCTGAAACAGCGCGATTTGCCGGGCTCGGGCCGCACCAGGAGCGAATTCCATGTCCTACACCCCTGCCATTGAAACAGCTTTTTCTGCCACCTACGCCCCGGCCAAGGCGCCGAAGCGCGGCATCTTTGCCCGCATGCTCGACAGCCTGATGGCGGCACGTATGCGCCAGGCCGAGCGCGAAGTCGCGCGCTACATCGCCGAAACCGGCGGCAAGCTCACCGACGAATCCGAGCGCGAAATCGAGCGCCGTTTCCTGTCGCCAAACAGCCGCTTCTGATCCGGAGTTGAAGATATGTCGACCGCCAATGCCCACGTCGCGCACGACCGCTGGCCGGCTGCCCTGCAGACCATCGGCTTCCTGAACTACCTGAAGATGCTGGTCGAAGCTTTCTCGGAAGGCCTCGAGCAGGCCCGCGAGGCCCGGCGCAAGCATCCCTTCGCCGACGTCTGACATCTTCGATCAAGCGTTCCTGACCAAAAGCCGGAAGCCAACGCTTCCGGCTTTTGTCGTTTGGCGTAGGGTTCAAACTTTCAGCGGCCGTCCGGCGGCGGATCCGGCACATATTCTTCCGGTACCACAACCGATGGATCGCGCGGGTCGGGCACCTCAGGCGTCAGCATCGTGCCGGCCGGCGCACTGGCAGTCATCTCGAAGCCGGTCTTCTCGTCGACTGAAAGCGATGCCTGCACCTTGGTGCGGTAGAAGACATAGGCCGCCAGGACTGCCTGCGTCCCGGCGATGAACACAAACAGCGCGCGCGGCTCGAGCCCGCGCATCACGGCAGACGCCAACAACGGGCCGACCACGGCGCCGAGCGCGTTGGCCAGCAACACCGTTGCCGCAGTCGGCACCGTCTCGCTGGCCGGTGTCTTGTCATAGGCATGGGCCGCGGCCAGCGAATAGGTCGGCAGCGTCAGCGCGCCGAAGGCGAGGCCGAACAGGATCAATGTCGTCCCGGATGCCGCCGACAGCCACAGCGCCACGCCGACCACCGACGCGCCCGTCAGAATTCCGAACAGAACAAGGCGGCGGTCGACGCGGTCCGACAACCGGCCGACCGGCCACTGCGACAGCGCGCCGGCCAATGTCGCCGCGCTCATGAACATCGCGACATGGGTGACGTCGAGGCCACTGCCGGCCGCCGAGATAGGACCCAGGGTCCAGAACGCGCCATTGGCGACGCCCACCATGAAGGCGGCGATCAGGCCGACCGGCGCGGCGCGATAAAGGCGCACCGGATGGAAGCGCACGATGGTGATCGGCGCCGGCTGCGCCGAGCGCGTCAGCGCCACCGGGATGATGCCGAGCGAGGCGAGGATCGCGGCGATCATGAAGCTGCTCGCCTGCTCGACCGGATAGAGCGTGACCAGGACCTGTCCGACGGTGAAGGCGCCGAAATTCACCATTACATAGGCGGACATCAACAGGCCGCGGGTGTCGTTGGTGGTGCGGCTGTTGAGCCAGCTTTCGATGACCAGATAGATGCCGGCCAGGCAGAAGCCGTTGATGATGCGCAGGCCGACCCAGGCATAGACGTTGGGGGCGAGGCCGTAAGCGAGCGCAACCGTCACCGCGAGCGCAACGAGCGCGGCGAAGGCGCGGATGTGCCCCGCGCTCAAAATCGCGTAAGGCGCCAGCACACAGCCGGCGACAAAGCCGACGTAATAAGATGAGCCGATGATGCCGAGGTCGACCGCGCCGAAATTCTCTGCGGCGCCGCGCAGCGGCAGCAGCGTGAACAGCAGGCCATTCCCGGCCAGCAGAAAACCGATGCCGAGCAGCAGCGATGCGATCGGACCGAGATTCTTCCGCATGCGGCGCGACGGCCCCCGGCAAGTTGACTAGCGGCTACGGCTTTCCTGTCCGCAAAAAAGCCGTTGCCGAATAACCGGATTTCGTCGCTTCGCCAAGCCTGTGCGGTGGCGCCGCAGCCGCTGCGTCAGCGTCCGCTTGTGCTGCGTCCGGCCCAAGCGAGCGCTGCAGCGAAAAGGACGAAGGCGGCTACGACTCCGGTTACCACGATGATAGTGTCGGTAGGCATGGACAGTTCCCCCAGTTCCATCTTGAAAAAATTAAGCATCGGAACCGGGCGATATTTGATTTAGGTCAAATCGTACCATTTCGCGTTGCGCGCTGGCCGGTCACAAAGTCGCCGGACTTGGCTTTCACAAGCGCCACACCCCCACGACAACGGAGTTGGACTGATGCGCGGTGCTTGCCATGGATATTCATTCGCCCTGATTCTCGCAGCTGTAGTCGTGGTCACGCCGGCCATGGCGCAGAAAGCCGGCAAGGCAATGGACGGTCACGGCAGCCATCTCGACAGCCTGATCGCGAAGCACGCCGCCGTGCACAATGTCCCGGAAGCACTGGTGCGCCGTGTCATCAAGCGCGAGAGCGGCGGCAACCCGCGTGCCGTGTCAAAGGGGAATTATGGCTTGATGCAAATCCGTCTCGGCACCGCGCGCGCCATGGGCTATCGCGGCGATGTCGCCGGTTTGCTCGATGCCGATACTAATATGACCTACGCCGTGAAGTACCTTGCCGGCGCCTACAAGGTCGCCGACGGCAATCTCGACCGCGCCGTGCGTTATTACGCCGCTGGTTACTACTATCACGCCAAGCGCAAGGGCATGCCGATGCCGGCGGCGAACACCGCCAGCGCGACGGCGGCGGCCGAAGCGCCGCTGTCCGCGCGGGCCGAAGCCGGCGGCGAGACCACGGAAGCTGCCGCGTACAGTGACGCTGCCTTCATCAATATGCGCTGAGAGCGGTTCGCGCGGCATGGCCGGCGATCGCCCCGATACTCACGCCACCGCGGTCTATTGAGACGTGGTGGTCGTCGCCGAGGCATGCCGCCTGACCGGGGGCGGTGACGCGTATCTTGACGGTGAAGACGTCTGCCCGGTGCTTTCGGCCTTGGCGAAGCTGCCGAAGATCGCAGCAAGAATGTTGAAGGGCGGTGGCAGCGGCTGAGGCTCGGGCGGAGCCGGTGGCTTGCGACGCGGTCGCTTGTGAACCGCGCGCTGCTTTGTCTCGGGCTTCCTGGCCGCTTCGCCGATCGTCTGAGGCCGGGCCGGGGGCAGCGGCGCCGGTTCGAGCGACGGCATTTGCAGGGCCGGCAGGCGTATAGCAGGCGGCGTGTCCTCGGCGGCGGTGACCGGCAGTTCGGTCGAGGAGGCTTCACCGATCTCTATCGGAATGGTGGCGCTCAGGTCGCCGCCGATCGATCCGGTCGTTTCATCGTGACTGTCTGCGCTGCCGGAAGGCAAACCAGCGAACTGTGGCCCAGCCGGGGGTACGGGCGCCTCTACTACGATCTCGTACTCCGGTTCGGCCGCCACGACCTCCGGCTCCCGAGCGATGGTGTCGCGGAGGTCGCGCAGGCGGTCGAGCTCGCCGGCGCGGCGCAGCGCCGAATGGATTAGAAACTGCCGCCATTCCGGATGTGTGTCCTGATCCATCAGGGGGCCGCGCGCGACAACCTCGTGCTGCGCCAGCACCAAACGCGTGCCGCCCGGCGGGATCAGCGCCAGGGCCAGAATCGATATGGCGAGAGTTACGCCGCCCACTGAAATAATTCGGAAGATCGGCAGCATGGCTTGTGCATAACTGAGTCGCGGGAAACGCCAAAGGCTTGCCGCTGCTCAATTTTATCCAGCACGAAACTGTAAATTGCACGCATTGCGAGTCGCGCGCTGCTCCTGCCCTTCCGAGGCCGAACGCCGGCCCGGTTCGCGCGACAATTGCGCGACCCGCTCACGCTTTGTTAGATGACGCCGTACCCGCCGCGAGGCACTTCCACGGCGCCGGGCCCGTAGCTCAATGGTTAGAGCCGACCGCTCATAACGGTCTGGTTGCAGGTTCGAGTCCTGCCGGGCCCACCACGCATTCTCCAGCCTGTGGGGCCGCCATCGCTTGAATGTGCCTCCGTATTATTGAAGCTATAGTGTCGCTCGGTACCGACCTCATCGGTCAGTCCCGACCATGCTTGAGTATCGCTGTCGCGCTATCCTTCGGTGCACGTCATGTCCTCGACACTTCCGCGCGTTACCTATTCGAACATCGGCGTCGACTTTGCGCCCGTCCATGACCATCTGGATCGTCTTATTCCCGATTTCGAGAAGACGGTCCTGGGGCAAACCTGGAAGACGCCGTTCGCGACGGGCAAGGCCGAGGCGATCGCCAGCCCCATCGATGCCAAGCTGACACTGGGAAGGTTTCCGGTCTCGACCGCGGCTGACGTCGCCGCCGCGGTGGCCGCGGCACGCGAGGGCGCCAAAGCGTGGAACGCCGCAACGGTCGAGGAGCGGCTCGCTTTCGCCAGGCGGTGGCAACAGGTCCTGATCGAAGACAAATTCAAACTCGGCCTTGCCGCGCTCTATGAAGTCGGGAAGTCGCGCATGGAGGCGATGGGCGAGGCCGAGGAGTCCGTGGATATGCTGGACTTCTATCCGGGAGAGCTCGCCAAGAACAAGGGCTATCACGCGGCGATGAACCAGCTTGTCGAGCGCGAGACGGCGGAGAGCGTGCTGCGTCCGTATGGCGTGTTCGCCGTCATTGCGCCGTTCAATTTTCCGGTTGCGCTGTCCATCGGCATGATCGCAGGCGCGCTGCTTGGCGGCAATTCAGTGGTGTTCAAGCCGTCGCCGGCCTGCCAGCTCACCGGTCTTCTGATTGCCGAGACCGTGCGCCGGGCAGGCCTGCCTGAAGGCGTGTTCAACATCGTTCTCGGCGGCGCCGATGTCGGCGAGACATTGATCGCCAACAAACAGATTGATGGCGTCGCCTTCACTGGCTCGCACAGGACCGGCATGAGCATCTTCCGGCACATGGCGCAGCAGCGCTGGATGAAGCCGGTGATCGCCGAAATGGGCGGCAAGAATCCCGCTTACGTCACGCGTCACGCCGATATCAGGCGCGCGGCGCAGGGCGTCGTTCGTTCCGCTTTCGGCTTGCAGGGGCAGAAATGCTCGGCTTGCTCGGTGGTATACGTCGATAACGCAGTGAAAGATTCCTTCATTTCCGAGGCCCGCGTGTTCGCCGGCGCGCTGGTCGTCGGCGATCCGCGCAAGCGCGATACATATATGGGGCCGCTCTACAACGATGCCGCCGCCACGCGCTTCAGGACGTCGCTCGCGCAGGCCAGCGCCGAGGGCAAGGTGCATTTTGGCGGAACGCCGCTCGAAGGATTTTCGGGCAACTATTTCATGCCGGCCATCGTGGAGATGAACGGGCCTGGCAACCTGACGCGCGACGAGTTGTTTATCCCGTTTCTGGTCGTGCGCGGCGTCGACAATCTCGAAGCGGCGCTCGCGGAAGGCAACAATGTCGACTACGGGCTCACCGCCGGCATCTTCACGCAAGACGACGGCGAGCTTCGCTACTTCCTCGATCATGCCGAAGCCGGCGTGCTGTACGCCAACCGGGCGTCCGGCGCGACTACCGGCGCGTGGCCGGGCGCACAGCCTTTCTGCGGCTGGAAGGGGACCGGCGTGAGCGGCAAGGGCGGACTCGGCAACTGGTTCCTGCCGCAGTTCATGCGCGAGCAGAGCCGCACGATCATGACTGTCTGATCACCGGCGGAAGAAAGCCCGCGGAGCGGGCACCAACGGTTTGGACGGGTCAGGAAGCGCGCGGGCTTTTCTGTTCGACCATCTCTCCGGTGTTGAGCAGGAGATAGGCCGAGACATCATGCAGCTGGCCGAGCGTGCGCTCGATGTCGCGTGGCGGCATCAGGCTGAACGCCGTCGACAGGGCATCCGCGGCCGTCGCGGTCGGCCCAACAACAGTGACGCTGCGATAGGCCTGCGCGCTCGCGCCGGTTTTCGGATCGAAGAGATGATTGAAGCGCCCGTCGCGATCGAACCGGAAGCCATAGCCTCCGGAAGTCGCGACCGCCTGATCGACGATTGAGATCGTCTGCCGCGCATGGCCCGCGTCATCAGGCTCGGCGATGCCGACGCTCCACGGCCGCCCGCTTGGATGAGTACCGATGCAGCGGGCTTCCCCCATGTTCACCAGGGTCTGGGCGATTCCTTCCGACCGCAAGAGGTCGGTGATGCGATCGGTAATATAGCCTTGAGCGATGCCGTTCAGGGTAACGCCCATGCCGGACTTGGCGAAGGCGATGCGGTCGCGATTGACCAGGAGATGCTCATGGCCAACGCGTGTCGCGGCTGAAGTAATCGTGGCGGCCGCCGGACCGGTGGCCTCCGCGTCCGGCGTCGTGAAATGCCGCCAATAGGTTTCCCAGAGCGGCTGAACGGTGACGTCAAAGGCGCCCTCCGTCAGCTTCGAATAGCGC
>JAEZEY010000514.1 GCA_023432845.1 Pseudomonadota bacterium | reverse complement strand
CCGCAGCGCCGGCCCGTCAACGACGCCGCGCAGCATGCGTGACACGCGCACGACTAACCCGGCGCTCAAGCGTCCCGTCTTGCGCGCCGCCTTCGCCACCGTGAGGCCCATGCGGACCGGCGCGACGAGACCCCCGGTCGCATAGGTGCCGGCGGTAATCGCCAGCCCGACGCAGGCCAGACCGAGAATAAGTTCGTCGGCCTCCTGCCCGCTCGCCAGCCGCGAGCCTTCGCGCACCGCATCGCGGATATCGCCGAACACGAACAGATCGCCGAGTGCGGTGCCGGCCAGGCCCGCCATGTCGTCCGGCTCGCCGGTGACGAGGCCGTAGGCGAAGCTCTGCGCCACGTGCGAGGCGCTGGCGTCTTCCGCCACCGCGACATTGACGCGCTCGGCCAAACCCGGCGCCAGCGCGACCTGCCGCTCGGCGGCAAGATCGACGAAACTCTTGGCGAGATCGCTGTCCTTGGCCGCCAGCGCCGCCTCGATCTCGCGGTTGGCGAGGTCACTGTCGAAGCTGGCGGCCAGCGCCCGCTCCGCGATCGCTTCCGGATCGTCCTCGATCGCGAACAAGTGGCCGGCCTCGAAGCCGCGCGGCACGACATAGGCGCCGGCCACGGCCAGCAGCGCGGCGACGAGGAGCACGGGCGCCAGCCGCAGTTCGCGCCGGTGCTGCCTCTGCACAGTCTCGGGGGCTAGTCCTTCCGCGTCGCGCATGGCATCCGATCGCTTGCCGTGACGGTAAAGCTGCTATCTGGGGATTACCCGCCATGGGCCGGCGCGCGGCGCCGCCAGACAACTGAAAAACCAAGCCGAATCAAAGCGGTTCCATCGAATCTTCGGCCAAGCCCAACGAAGCATCACCGCTAGATATATGGCGGGTGTGTCGCTATGGTGCGGGCGCAAATCGGTCCCTTTAAGGCGAAGGCAGAGGTCCATGGCGGAGCACGTTGTCCCTCATTTCCAGAACGATCCGGGCGTCCCGGTGATCGAGGTCGGCGCCAAGGAATTCATGTGCGTCGGCGCCACGCCGCCTTTCGATCATCCGCACATCTTCTGTGACATGGGCGACGAGAACGAGATCATCTGCGAATACTGCTCGACGCTCTATCGCTTCAACGCCTCGCTCGATCCGCACGCCGCCATCCCGGCGGAATGCGCCTATCGTCTGGCCGCGGCCTAGGGCCGGGGCCGCATCTTGGCGCCTTCGCGTCACGTCATTGTCGCGGGCGCCGGCATCGCCGGGCTGACCACGGCGATGACCTTGTCGCGGGCCGGCTTCCGCGCCACTGTTCTTGAGCAGGCGGCAAAGCTGGAAGAGCCCGGCGCCGGCATCCAGCTCTCGCCGAACGCGCCCCGCATCCTGTTCGAACTCGGCCTGCGCGAGCGGCTCGAGCCGCATGTCGTCAAGCCGCAGATGATCCGCGTCATGTCCGGCGGATCCGGCCGCGAGATCGCACGCATCCCGCTCGGCGATCTGGCGGAGCGCCGCTACGGCGCGCCGTTCTGGGTCATCCATCGCGGTGACCTGCAGGCGGCGCTGGAAGGCCGCGCGCGCGACATGATCGATATCGACATCAAGCTCGATCATCGCTTCGACGACTTCGCCACCCATGCCAACGGCATCACCGTGCAGGCCTTTCGCGGCAAGCAACTCGTCGATGAGCGCGGCGCGGCGCTGATCGGCGCCGACGGCATCTGGTCGGCGGTCGGCGACAGGCTGAAGAACCACCGCAAGCCCGTCTTCGCGCATCGCACCGCCTGGCGCGCGCTGGTGCCGGCGGACAGCGTGCCTGACTACATTCGCGCACCGGCCGTGCATCTCTTTCTCGGCATGGACGCGCATCTCGTCGCCTATCCGGTGAAGGCCGGCGCTCTCGTCAATCTCGTCGCCATCGTCAACGACAACTGGCGCGAGGCCGGCTGGAACGCGCCGGGCGAGCGCGCGCAAATCCTGCGCCACTTCGCCCGCTTCACCTGGCACGAGTCGGTGCGCGAACTGATCGGCGTGCCGCAACGCTGGCTCAAATGGGCGTTGTTTGATGGTGCCTCGCCCTTCGCCGGCGGCGCCGGCGCGGTGACGCTGGTCGGGGATGCCGCCCACCCGATGCTGCCGTTCCTGGCGCAAGGCGCCGGCATGGCGATCGAGGATGCCGCGGTGCTCGCCGACAAACTCAAGGAACACGCCGACCATCCCGCCGCCGGCCTGCGGGCCTACGAGCGCCTGCGTCGCGCCCGCACCGCGCGGGTACAGCGCATCGCGCGTCAACAAGGCTCGATCTATGGGCGCAGTGGGCCGGAAGCGTTCGCACGCAATCTTGTGATGCGCATGATTGGTGGCGAACGACTCCTGAAACGCTATGATTGGGTTTATAATTGGCGGCGGGATTGATCGCGCGGCGCGCATGATCCCGAAAAGTGGGAACCGGTTTTCGGATCCATGCGCCAATAAAATAGAGGGAGGCGTCCATGCTGTTTCCGACGACCATCGCCGGCAGCTTGCCGAAACCGTCGTGGCTCGCCGAGCCCGACAAGCTGTGGCCGAAGTGGCGGTTAGAGGCCGCCGACCTCGCGCAAGGCAAGCTCGACGCCACGCTGTTGATGATCAAGCTGCAGGAAGATGCCGGCATCGACATTGTCTGCGATGGCGAGATGTCGCGGCAGCACTTCGTGCATGGCTTCCTTGAATATGTCGACGGCATCGACACCGTGAACAAGGTTGAGATGGGCATTCGCGCCGACCGCTACAAGGCGATGGTGCCGGTGGTGCGCGGCGCACTCACGCTCAAGGGCCGCGTGCATCAGACCGAGGCCCGGCACGCCCGCGCGCATACGACGCGCCAGCTCAAGATCACGCTCCCCGGCCCCATGACCATCTCCGATAC
>JAEZEY010000474.1 GCA_023432845.1 Pseudomonadota bacterium | reverse complement strand
CTCCTGACGCCCGCTGACGATAATCGGCCTTGGCCCAACTTATCATGCAAATTTTGCATAATGGGTCCGCGCCCGCGGGCGTAAGGTGCGCCGCAGCAGAAACCCGCGGCGGAACCGATGAAAATTGGCGTTCTCGGCGCCGGCGTGGTCGGCCTGACCACGGCCCGGTCGCTCACCGAGGCAGGACACGAAGTGGTACTGATTGACCGGGCGGCGGGTCCGGCGACCGGCGCCAGCGGCGCCAATGGCGCCCAACTCTCCTACCGCTACGTTGCGCCGATGGCCTCGCCGAAAATGCTGACGCAGTTGCCCGGGCTGCTGCTGCCCGGCAAGAACGCCATCCGGATGTCGCTCGACCTCGAACTGGTCGGCTGGGGCCTGCGCTTTTTGAGGGCGTGCACCAGCGCCGAGGTGGCGCGTACCACCGCGGCGCAATTGGCGCTGGCCGAACTGAGCCGGCTGGAGCTCGATCGCCTGCTCGGCAAAGTGCCGATCGACTTCGGCCTGCGCACGGCCGGCAAGCTGGTGATCTTCCGCGACGCCGCCGACTTCGCCGCGGCGGCTCCGGGTGAGGACGAGGCGGCCGAGTTGCTCGGGCCGAGCGCATGCCTGGCCCTGGAGCCCGGCCTGGCGCTGAAGGAAACCGAGTTCGCCGGCGGCCTCTATACGGCCTCAGAGCAGGTCGGCGATTGCGCGGCGTTCTGCGAGCAACTCTTTGCGAAACTGAAAGAGAGCAACCGTGTCGAAGTGCGGATGAACACCGCGATCGGCCGTCCGGTGGTGCAACGCCAGCGCATGACCGGCGTCGAAACCGATCGCGGGGTCGTCGAGGCCGATCTGTTCGTGCTGTCGCTCGGCGCCGGCGCGCGCGCTTTCGCCAAAGCCTGCGGTTTCAATCTGCCGATCTATCCGGTGAAGGGGCATTCGATCACGGTCGCCGATGACGGCAAGGCGGCGCTCACGCACAGCGTCACCGATTATAGCCGCAAGATCGTCTATGCGCCGCTGCCGGGCGCGACGCGCATTGCCGGCTTCGCCGATTTCCAGGGCTACGACACGACGCCGGTGCCATCACGCATCATACAACTGCAAGAAGCGGCGGCGGACACCTTCGATATCGACGCGCTCGGCGATGTCGCGTCGTGGGCCGGGCTGCGGCCGATGACGCCGGATAGCCGGGCGATTATCGGGCCGTCGCCGCTCGATGGACTTTTTCTCAACACTGGGCAGGGCATGCTCGGCTGGACGCTCGCCTGCGGCAGCGCGCGGCTGACGGCAGATCTCATCGACGGCAAGAAGCCGTCATGTCCGGCGGAGCCGTTCGACGTCGCGCGCTTCGGGTGACGCCTACTCGCCCGCCAGTTCCTCGCGCATCATTTCCAGCTCGAGCCACTGGTCTTCGGCTTCCGATAGCTTGCGCTGCATCTCGCTCAATTCCGCGGTGATCCTGTCGAAGGCGGCGCGGTCCCGCGCGTAAAGCTGCGGGTCGTTGAGCTTGTCCTGCAATTCGCTGGCCTTGGCCTGCAACGTTTCAATGGTCTTCGGCAGTGTCTCAAGCGCGTGCTTGTGCTTGAAGCTGAGCTTCTGCTTCGGCTGCTTTTCCGGCAACGGCTTGTCGGCAACCGGCTTGGCCGACTTCGGCTCGTCCTTCGGCACCGCCCGCGCGAGATCCTCGCCGCGCTGCTTGAGCATGTCGGAATAGCCGCCGGCATATTCGGTCCAGCGGCCGTCGCCTTCCGGCACGATGACGCCGGAGACGAGGCGGTCGAGAAAATCGCGATCATGGCTGATCAGCAGCACTGTACCGGGATAATCGCTGATCGTCTCTTCGAGGACATCGAGCGTTTCCATGTCGAGATCGTTGGTCGGCTCGTCGAGCACCAGAAGGTTCGACGGCTGCGCCAGCGCTTGCGCCAGCATCAGGCGGCCGCGCTCGCCGCCCGACAATTTGCCGAGCGGCGTGCGCGCCTGCTCGGGCGAGAACAGGAAGTCCTTCATGTAGCCGATGACATGTTTCGGCGTGCCGTTGACCATCACGGTCTCGCCGGCGCCGCCGGTGAGTGCGTCGGCAACGGTGGTGTCGGGATTGAGGCTATCGCGATGCTGGTTGAGCGTCGCGATAGCCAGATTGGCGCCGAGTTTGACTGAGCCGGAATCCGGCGCGTCCGCGCCGGTGAGGAGATTGATGAGCGTAGTCTTGCCGGTGCCGTTCGGGCCGACAATGCCGATACGGTCGCCGCGCGCCACGCGCAGCGAGAAATCGGTGACGATGGCGCGCTCGGCGTAGCTCTTCGAAATGTTCTTCGCCTCGATCACCAAGGCGCCGGACTGTTGCGCGCTGCCCGCGGTGATGGTCGCCGCACCCGCCATGCCGCGATAGCCGCGGCGTTGCTCGCGCAAGGCGGCGAGTTCGCCGACGCGGCGCATGTTGCGCTTGCGCCGGGCGGTGACGCCGTAGCGCATCCAGTGTTCTTCAGCGGCGATCTTGCGGTCGAGCTTGTGCTGCTCGCGTTCTTCCTCCGCCAGCACCTGATCCCGCCACTCCTCGAAGAAGGCGAAGCCCTTGTCGAGCCGCCGCGTAAAGCCGCGATCGAGCCATACCGTGGTGCGTGTCAGATTCGACAGAAAGCGTCGGTCATGGCTGATGACGACCAGCGCGGTGCGGCGTGCGGCCAGATCGCGCTCCAGCCATTCGATGGTCGGCAGATCGAGATGGTTGGTCGGCTCGTCGAGCATCAGAATGTCGGGATCGGACGCCAGCGCATAAGCGAGCGACACGCGCCGCGCCTCGCCTCCGGACAGATGCGACGGGTCCTCATTGCCGGTGAGGCCGAGCTCCTCGAGCAGATGCCGCGCGATATAGGGATCGTCGGTCGGTTTCAAACCGCTCTCGACATAAGAGAGCGCCGTGGCATGGCCGCCGAAATCCGGCTCCTGCGACAGGTAGCGCACCAGCGCGCCCGGCTGCACGAACACCGTGCCCGCGTCCGGCTCGACCAGCCCGGCGGCGATCTTGAGCAAAGTGGATTTGCCCGAGCCGTTGCGGCCGACCAGCGACACGCGCTCGCCGGTCGACACCGACAGGTCGGCGCCGGTGAGCAGCGGCGTGCCGCCAAAGGTCAGCTTGATGCCAGTCAGTTGTAGAAGGGGAGGAGGCGCCATGGCCTTTCGCTACAGGCCGGGCGCGCGCAGGTCAAAGCAAAGTCGGCGCCAAGAGGTGCGAAATTTACACATAAAGATCAGATGGTTGAAAGAGACCGCCGCCTATTTCTTGCGGATACGGAAGGTCAGCAGGTCCTGGCCCTGTTCCTTGCCGACCTCCCGGCCTTCAAGCGTGTCGCCGGTCTGGCGGACCAGATTGGGGATATCGATGGCGGCCATCGGATCGGTGCATTCGGCGACGACAAGATCCCCGGGCTGCAGCGTCGACAGCATCTTTTTCACGCGCAGCGTGGGCAGCGGGCATTTGAGACCCCGCAGGTTCATGATCTTTTCGGCCAAGGTTCGGCTCCTGTTGCCGCCGCTGCTGCGTTAGACTTAAGTCGCTCATCGCACAAGACAACGACTAGGGGAACATGACGGCGGCTTCCGAGACCCTCCAGACGATTTCGAAGCTGACACCATTGTCCGAGGTCACGGCGATGGTCGATCTCCGCGTCAAGCCGGTGACGCCGCGTACCCTCGACGTCGCCGCCGCGGCGGGACGCGCGCTCGCGGTCGATGCCAGGGGCCCGGCGCGGCCGTCGTCGGCTTTGGCGTTGGTCGACGGCTGGGCGCTCGCCGCCGATGCCACGCTCGGCGCCGGACCTTATACGCCGATGCCGTTGATCCACCCACCACAGCGCATCGAAACCGGGCAAGTGCTGCCGCCGGATGCCGATAGCGTCGCGCCTTACGAGGTGGTCGCGGTCAAGAACGGCTTTGCGGAAGCGCTGGCGACCATCAACCCCGGCGACGGCGTGTTGCCGGCGGGCGGTGATAATGACCGCGATATTCCGCTGCGCCGCGCCGGCGAGCGCCTGCGCATGACGGATCTTGCCGCCTTCGCCGCCGTCGGCCTCTCCCGCATCGCCGTGCGCGAGCCGCGCATTCGCGTGCTGCCATTGCGCGGCACCACCATCGTCAGCGCCGCGGCGCGATTGCTGGCGGGCGACATTGAGCGTCGCGGCGGCGCCGCCAAACTCGACGATCCCGGCCGCGACCTCGGCACCGTGCTCGCATCCGAATCGGCCGACGCTATCGTCGTCATCGGCGGCACCGGTTCGGGCCGCAATGACACCAGCGTTCACACGATGGCGCGCGATTGCGAACTCGCGGTGCACGGCATCGCCATTACACCGGGAGAGACTGCGGCGCTCGGTTTCGCCGGGCCGCGCCCGCTGCTGCTGCTGCCGGGGCGGCTCGATGCTGTGCTGAGCGTGTGGCTCGCGGTCGGCCGCCGGATTCAGGATCGGCTTGCCGGCGTGCCCGGCGGCGAGCGCCAGCCGTATAGAATTCTCACTTTGTCCCGCAAAATATCGTCCACCGTCGGCCTTGCCGAAATCGTTCCGGTGCGTCGCGTGCAGGACACGGTTGAGCCGCTGGCTTCCAAGTATCTGCCGCTCTCGGCGCTGACGCGCTCGGATGGCTGGATCATGGTGCCGGCGGAGAGCGAGGGTTATGCCGAGGGCACCACGGTGCAGGTGAGGCCGTGGCCATGAGCGAGACCGGAAGCCGCAGGCAGGGCGACAGTGATCTGATCGCGCGCGTGCGCGCAGCGGCGCGTCAGGAGCAGTTTCTCGAAGTCATTTCTGCCGAGGAGGCGCGGGCGCGTTTTGAGACGCATATTGAACTCAAGCCGCTTGACGCCGGACGCGTTGCTCTGGCCGACGCGCTGGCGCGCATATTGGCGCATGATGTCGTCGCCGCTGTCGATGCGCCGCCCTTCGACCGCGCCAATGTCGATGGCTTCGCTCTGCGCGCCGCCGACACCATCGGCGCCAGCGATATTGCGCCGAAGGTTCTGACGCTAAACCCCGAAGTCATCGCCTGCGGCGACAGCCCGGCGCTCGAGGTCATGCCCGGAACGGCGACGACGATCGCGACTGGCGGCGTGGTGCCGCGCGGCGCCGATGCCGTGGTCATGGTTGAGCAAACCGAATTGATGGGCGAGGGGGCGCCGCGCATCGAATTGCGCCGTGCCGCGGCCCCGGGGCAATTCATTTCCTATGCAGGCTCGGATATCGCGCGCGGCGAGACCTTGCTGCGCAAGGGCACGCGCATCGGCTCGCGCGAGATTGGCATGCTGGCGGCGAGCGGGCTCGCGCATATCGATGTCGTGCGTAAACCGCGCGTTGCGGTGATCTCGACCGGCGACGAACTGGTGCCGCCGGGCGAACCGCTCAAGCCCGCCGGCATCTACGACTCCAACGGCGCCATCATCTCCGCGGCGGTCAATGAGGCGGGCGGCGAGGCGGTGCCGTTTGGCGCCGTGCCTGACGATAAAGCGGCGCTCGACAAGGCGGTGCGCAAGGCACTCGCCTCCTGCGACATGGTGGTGCTGTCGGCCGGTACATCGAAAGGCGCCGGCGATCTGTCTCATGCGGTCGTCGCCGGACTCGGCGCGCCCGGCATTCTGGTGCATGGCGTCGCGCTCAAGCCGGGCAAGCCGTTGTGCCTCGGCGCGGTCGGCAAGGTACCTTTCGCCGTGCTGCCGGGTTTCCCGACCTCGGCGATCTTCACCTTTCATGCCTTCATCGCGCCGGTGATCCGCGCGCTCGCCGGCCTGCCGCCGGAAGCCGCGCAGACCATCGAGGCGCGCGTGCCCGTGCGCATTGCGTCCGAGCTTGGCCGCAAGGAGTTCGTGCTGGTGTCGCTGGTCGATGGCGACGACGGGCCGGTGGCGTTTCCCACCGGCAAGGGCTCGGGCGCCGTGACCAGCTTTTCGCAGGCCGATGGCTTCATCGAGATCGATGCGCTCGCGAGCGCGCTCGATGCCGATGTGCAGGCCCACGTAACGTTGATCGGCGCCGGCGCGGCCGCGCCAGACGTGACCATCATGGGTAGCCACGACGTGGCGCTCGATGTCGTGGTCGGCGCGCTGGCCGAGCGCGGTTTTACGGCGCGCACGCTGGCGGTTGGCAGCCTCGGCGGTGTCGCGGCCGCGACCCGCGGCCAATGTGACATCGCGCCGGTGCATCTCATCGATCCGCGCAGCGGCGACTACAACATTCATCTTGTGACGCCGGAACTGTCGCTGGTGCCCGGATGGAAGCGCATGCAGGGCATTGTCTATCGCAGCGGAGATATGCGTTTCGACGGCAAGAGCGCCGGCGAGGCGATCAAGGTCGCATTGGCCGATTCCGGCATCCTGATGGTCAACCGCAATGCCGGAGCTGGCACTCGGGTCCTGATCGACCGTTTGCTCGGTGGCACGAAGCCGCCGGGCTACGCCAACCAGCCGAAGTCGCACAATGCCGTCGCCGCGGCGATCGCCCAAGGCCGCGCCGACTGGGGCGTCGCCATCGAGCCGGTGGCCAAGATGTACGGCCTCGGCTTCATCCCGGTCGCGCCGGAACACTACGATTTCCTGGTGGTCGAAAGCCGCAAGGCGCGTCCGGCGGTCCAGGCCTTTCTCGCCGCACTGCGCGACGAGACGACCCGCGCCCGCATTCGCGCCATCGGCATGGAGCCGCCGGCGTAAGCCGTTGCGTCCCGCAATGGGAAAGCGGCCGCAGTGTCGCAGCCCGGTCACAAGCTGGTGCCCGCGGTCCCGCACTATTGACCCTCCGGCAAGGTGCACGGTACCTTTGCGAATTCACGGATAATCGCAGCGACGTCGGATTGCCCGACGCCAGAAACGGGCGCCCGAGCGCAATTCAGCAATGCCGGAACGCGGACTTCTGCAGGCCATTCGCGCCGCCGGTGGCGTCACGGAACTGGCGCGGCGTATCGGCATTTCGCAGCCCTCGGTGTCGAACTGGTCTCGCGTGCCGGTCAGCCGCGTTATCGCGGTGGAGTCCGCGACCGGCATCGACCGTGCCATCCTGCGGCCCGACCTTTACGCCGCGGCGGATGACGGCCCCGACGACACGGACTTCGCGCGCGACCGTGAGCACGCCATCATCGGCGCGCGCTTCAAGTCGAAGATGCGCATTGTCGGTCTCGCCGGCTGGAGCGGCTCGGGCAAGACCACGCTCATCACCAAGCTCATTCCGGTGCTGAAGGCGCGGGGCATCAGCGTCTCGACGCTCAAGCATGCGCATCACGGCTTCGATCTCGACCAGCCGGGCAAGGACAGCTTCATGCATCGCAAAGCTGGTGCGACCGAGGTGATCATCGCCTCGGCGAACCGCTGGGCGATGCTGCACGAGCTGCGCGAGGAAGAAGAGTGGGACATGCTCGACCTGGTGGCCAAACTGTCGCCGGTCGATCTGGTACTGGTCGAGGGTTTCAAGCGCGATGCCTTCCCCAAGATCGAGGTTCATCGCGCTGCCAACGAAAAGCCGTTGTTGTATCCGAACGATTCTTACATCGCCGCCATCGCGTCCGATACCGCTTTGCCCCAGGTCAAGCTGCCGGTAGTCGATCTTAACGACGTCGAGGCGATCGCCGACCTGTTGCTCAAGCACGCTATCACGGTCGGCGAAGTCGAACGGGCGATGGCCGGTTAGCCTGGCAACGGCGGCGCGCCGCTTGCGCATGCGGGAGACTACATGGCGCAGCTGACCGACGACTGCTTCGCATTCTCCGGTGCGCTTTTGCCGCTCCCGGAGATGGAACGGCTGATCGCAGAGCGCATCGCGCCGGTCGCCGAAACCGAGCGCGTGCCGCTGCGCAGCGCCCGCAGCCGCGTCACCGCCAGCGACATCAAGGCGCCGGTCGATCTGCCGCCCTTCGACAATTCGGCGGTCGATGGCTACGCCGTTCGCCATGCCGATCTCGTCCGCGACGGCGACACGACGCTCACCGTCAGTGGCCGTCTCACCGCCGGCGCCCGCGCCGATCTGACATTGGGGCCGCAACAGGCGATCCGCATCTTCACCGGTGCGGCGATGCCGTCCGGCGCCGACACCGTCTACATGCAGGAAGACGTCACAGTGGACGGCGACAAGGTCACGGTGCCGAAAGGCCTGGCGCTCGGTGCTAACCGCCGGTTCGCCGGCGAGGATGTCGCGGCCGGGCGCGTCGTGCTGCCGGCCGGCACGGTGCTCGAAGCGCAGCACATCGCGCTGCTCGCGGCGCTCGGCATTGTCGATGTCGAGGTGCGTCGGCGGCTGAAGGTCGCGATCTTCTCGACCGGCGACGAAGTCGTCGAGCCGGGCGCCACGCGCGGCGGCGCGGCGATCTTCGATGCCAATCGTTATCTCATCAGCGCGCTACTCGAACAGCTTGGCGCCGTGGTGACCGATCTTGGCATTCTGCGCGACGATCCCGCCGAGCTCTCCCGCGCGCTGGCGAAGGCCGCGGCCTGGCATGATCTCATCGTCACGTCGGGTGGCGTTTCGACCGGCGATGCCGACTATGTTCGCACCGCCGTGGAGAATATCGGCAACCTGGTGTTCTGGCGCATCGCCATCAAGCCGGGACGGCCGGTGGCGATGGGTGTCATCCGCGCCGCGCCGCGCAAGGATTACGCGGCCAATGCCGGCGCCGCCTTCTGTGGGCTGCCCGGCAATCCGGTCGCGGTGTTCGTCACCTTCGTGCGCGTCGTGAAGCCGCTGCTGCTTCGTTTGTCCGGGGCGCGGCCGCAGGTGCTATTGCCGCTGCCGGTGCGTTCAGCCTTTGCCTACAAGAAGAAAAAGGACCGCCGCGAATATGTGCGCGTGGCGCTGCGTCGCGCCGCCGATGGCGAGATCGAGGCGGTGAAGCATCCGCAGGATGGCGCCGGCATTCTCACATCGCTGACCGAGACCGACGGACTGCTGGAATTTCCGGAGGACGTGACGTCGATCGCGCCCGGCGATCGCGTCGGCTTTCTCTCGTTCGCGACGCTGATGGGCTAACCATACTGCGCCGCGAGCGCGTTGGCGCGCTCGACGTCTTCCGGCGTATTGACGTTGAAGAACGGATCGACCGGCTCGATCGGCCACTCGGCAATGGCGATACCGTGCCGCGCGGTCCACACCTCGATCTTGCGCAGGTCCTCGTCCACCAGCGCTTTACGCAGGTCCTCGCGCAGCGCCAGCGGCCACAGGCCGACGACGGGGTGACGCCAGTCGCCGGACTTGGCGCAGGCGAGCGGCACGCCGGCGCCCATTTTGCGCCGCGCTTCATGAAGACGTTCGACCAGGTCGTCGGGCAGAAATGGGCAGTCGCCCGGGACGCTGAGCAGCCACTCGATGCCGCGGTTCTGTGCCGCCAGCCAGTCCAGCCCGGCGAGAATGCCGGCGAGCGGGCCGGGATGGTCAGGCACGCTGTCGGGGATGACCTCGCAACCGGTGTCGGCAAACCTCGCCGGATCGCCATTGGCGTTGATAACGACGCCGGCGCATTGGCCCGACAAGGTCGCGAGCACGCGGTCGAGAATTGTCGAGCCGCCGATCCTGATATGCGCCTTGTCGCCGCCGCCCATGCGGCGCGCGAGCCCGCCGGCGAGAACGAGGCCGAAGGTGGGGGGAACGCTTTGCATCACTGTCAATCGTCCACCGCCGCCTTGCGACGATGCTTGGAGCCTTCGTCCTGCACTTTGCTCAGGTCCTGGTCGAACACGATGCGTTTTTCGCCGGCGAGCGCGACGAAGCGCCGGCCGCGGGCGCGGCCGATAAGCGTCAAATTGGCCTTGCGCGCCAGCTCGACGCCCCAGGCGGTGAAGCCCGAGCGCGAGATCAGAATCGGAATGCCCATCCGCACCGTCTTGATCACCATCTCCGAGGTGAGGCGGCCGGTGGTGTAGAAGATCTTGTCGTGCGCCGCGACCTTCTCCTTGAACATCCAGCCGGCGATCTTGTCGACGGCGTTGTGGCGACCGACGTCTTCCATATAGACCAGCGGCTTGTCTTCGTGCGCCAGCACGCAGCCGTGAATGGCGCCGGCCTCGAGATAAAGCGACGGCGTGGTGTTGATCTTGTGCGTCAGCGCATAGAGCCATGAGGTGCGCAGCGGTGTCGCCGGCAACGAAACATCCTCCAGCGCTTCCATCAGGTCGCCGAACACCGTGCCCTGGGCGCAGCCGGAGGTTTGCACCTTCTTCTTCAGCTTCTTCTCGTAGTTCGTCTTGCGCTTGGTGCGCACGACAACGAGCGATAGTTCCTCGTCGTAGTCGACGCCGGTGACGACATCGTCGGGCAGCAGCATGTGCTGGTTGAGCAGATAGCCGACCGCCAGATAGTCCGGGTAGTCGTTGATCGTCATCGCCGTGACGATCTCCTGGCTGTTGAGGAAGATCGTCAGCGGCCGTTCCACCGTCACAGAGGTCTCGATGTGCGCCCCGGTCTGGTCGATGCCGGTGACTCGCTCGGTCAGCCGCGCATCGTTGGGATCGGGGCGGATGATGTAGCTGTCGGCGCTGTCCGGCTTCGGGCTCATACGTTCAATCTAGTCACCGAAGCGGCGGGATGGAAGGCGCTGTTCCGTCCCGGAACAGTCCTTCCCCGTTGTCACGCGCCGGCGTCGTTGGCGTTCGGGAAGAACAGGCTCTGGCCATCGATCTTGTAGCCGGCGATGTCCTGTTGGCCCTGCGGCGACACCAGATAGTCGATGAAGGCTTGCCCCAGGTCTTTCTTCACGCTCGGGCATTTGGCCGGGTTCACCAGCATGACACCGTACTGGTTGAACAGCCGCTTGTCGCCTTCAACGGCGATAGCGAGATCCTGCTTGTTCTTGAAGTTGATCCAGGTGGCGCGGTCGGTCAGCGTATAGCCATTGCCGGCGGCGGCGGTGTTGAGCGTGGCGCCCATACCCTGGCCGAGCGCTTTATACCAGGCGCCCTTGTCTTTCTCGATGTCGACGCCGGCCACTTTCCAGAGCTTGAGTTCCGCCGAATGTGTGCCGGAGCGATCGCCGCGCGAGAAGAACGTCGCGCCCTTGTCCTTGATGGCGACCAGCGCCTTGGCGACGTCCTTGGCGCCCTTGATGCCGGCCGGATCGTTCTTCGGTCCGACAATGACGAAATCGTTGTACATGACCGGGAAGCGCTTCACACCGGCGCCATCGGCGACGAACTTCTCCTCTTGCGCCTTGGCGTGGACGAACACAACATCGGCATCGCAGCGCTTGCCGGTGTCGAGCGCCTGGCCGGTGCCCTGGGCCACGACCTTCACATCGATCCCTGTCTTGGCCTTGAACAGCGGCAGGATGTGACCGAACAGTCCGGAATCCTGCGTTGAAGTCGTGGACGAGACGACGATGGATTTTTCCTGCGCTTGCGCGGGCGCGGCCAGGACGATGGCGCCTAGAGCGATTGCTGCAGTCAATGTGCGACGGTTAAACATATGATCCTCCGTTGTGTGTCTTCGCTAAACCAGCAGTTCGCCGGCGATGAATTGTCGGGCCTGTTCGGTTTCCGGTTGCGTGAAGAATTCCGCGGCGGGGCCGTGTTCGATGACGCGGCCGCGGTGCATCAGCATGACATCGCCGCCGAGACGGCGGGCCTGGCCGAGATCGTGCGTCGACATCACCACCTTGACGCCGCGTTCCGCGACGGCGCGGATAATGTCTTCGATGGATTTGGTCGCGGCCGGATCGAGGCTGGCGGTGGTTTCGTCGAGGAGCAGCACGGCCGGATCGCGCGCCAGTGCCCGCGCCAGAGCGAGGCGTTGCTGTTCGCCGCCGGACAGTTTGCGTGCCGGCCGCGCGCCGAGTTCCTTGAGCCCGACCAGCGATAACAGGTCCGTAATGCGTTGCGGCTGCTGCGCGCGCGGCACGCCCGCCGCGCCGAGTGCGTATGCGATGTTGGCGGCGGCAGAGCGGCGCAGCATCACCGGCCGCTGGAACACGATGGCGCGCCGCACCTGCGAGGGATCGTTGTGGCTGCCCCAGGTAACATGACCTGTCATGCTGCCGCTGTCCGGCCGAACGAGACCCATGATCACGCGCAGCAAGGTGGTCTTGCCGGCGCCGTTGGGACCGATCAGCACCGTCGGCGCTCCGGCGGCGATGGTCTGCGTCACGCCATCCAGGATCGTCAGTTGGCCCGCCTTGACCGTGACGCCAGACAGAACGATGGGCAGATCGGCGTCGGGCGCGCGCATGGTCATCCCGCGTAGCGTTCGCCGGCGCGCCGGGCGGTCCAGGCCAGCGCATTGATGACGATGACGATGACGATCAGCACCAGGCCGAGGCCGATCGCGAGCGGCAGGTCGCCCTTCGAGGTCTCGAGCGCGATGGCGGTTGTCATGGTGCGGGTGAAGCCCTCGATATTGCCGCCGACGACGATGATGGCGCCGACTTCTGCCGCGGCGCGGCCGAAGCCGGCGAGCAGGGCGGTCATCAGCGAGAAGCGCGCGTCCCACACCAGCGTGCCGATGCGCGCCGTCGGGCCGATGTCCATCGCCGCCAGTTCTTCACGGTACTCGAGCCACAAGTCCTCGACCGTCTGCCGGGTGAGGGCGGCGATGATCGGCGTCACAAGGATCGTCTGCGCGATGATCATGGCCTGCGGCGTGAACAGGATGCCGAGGCTTCCGAGCGGGCCGGAGCGCGACAGCGCCAGATAGACGGCGAGGCCAACGACGACGGGCGGCAGGCCCATCAGCGCATTGAGCACGACGATCACGCTGTCGCGGCCGCGAAAGCGTGTCAGCGCGATCAGTGCGCCGAGCGGAATGCCGATGAGGGCCGCGCAGAACACGGCGCTCAGGCTGACGATGAGGGACAGGCCGATAATGCTATACAGCCCCGGGTCGCCGGACAGGATCAGGGTCAGCGCTGAGGTGTCGCCAGTCAACGGCCGCTCCCGCTTGTCGTAGCGCGTATGGCTTCGATCCTTAGAGGCCCGGGCCGGGAAACAAAACGGGGTCCTCTCGATGGATTGATAGGAAAATACGATTAAAAACCGGCGATCACGACGATTTTCATAGGTAAAGCCTATACCCGATGCGGGCCATCCGTGGGCCAAAGTAGCGGAAAACCTAAGGAATCTGCTTGCGTGGCTTTACGAACCGTTCTGGCCGCTTTAGGTGAGGGCGGGCTTGGCGAGGCTGAAGGCGCATCAGCGCGCGTCTTGACGAAAGGTGCGGGCGCCTTCAGGTGAGGCGGGTCTGGAGAGGTGGCCGAGTGGCTGAAGGCGCACGCTTGGAAAGCGTGTATACGGGAAACCGTATCGAGGGTTCGAATCCCTCTCTCTCCGCCAGTCCCCGAATGTCCCGCAAGCAGCATCGCCATAGAGCGGGATACCGAGTCCTTCGATCTTTCGCTGCGGCGCGCGGCTTCGCGCTGGTCGCCGGCCCCGGCTTTGCCGGGCTTTGGATTCGAATCCCTCTCGCCCGCATCGCGAACTTCTTAGTGTGATTGCGTGCGCTTTCGCTTTTTTTCCCGCCGCCGTCGTTAACGCACCGGCTTGAAGGTGTCGGTGATCTCCTTGATCTTCGGCATCGACGCCTTGACGCGTTTCGCCGCGTCGCCGACCACGGCGTTGATCCACTTGTCGCGGAGCGGCTTCTCCATTCGCGCCCGCGCCGGATCGGGGCACAGGGCGATACTCCGCTGAAGAGCGGTGAGAGCCTGCTTGACCGCAGCGTGGTTGTTACTTTTCCCCAGCCGGGTCGCCTCCGACCAGAGCCGGTCGGCCTCCGCGCGGCTCGGGGATCCCGGCGCGCAACGGGCCGCCTCGGGCTGCACCGGGGTCTGCGAGGGTGCAGTTGCCGGCTCTTTGCCGGCAACGTCCGGCGCAGCGACGCCGCTGGCGAGGTTCTGCAGCACACGCCGGTACTCCTGGAAGCCGGCCAGCTGCTTGCGGTATTCTTCCGAATCCGCAGTGTAGACGATCCGCGTCGAGAGGAGTTGCGCCATTGCACGGATGTGGCGCGGGTCGGACGGATCGAGCACCCCGTCCTTAATCAGACTGTCGCGGATGACCCGGGTGTAGGTCTCGAGATTGACCGAAAGGTCGTCAGACCAGTCCCGGCCGAACTTGCCGCGTGCAGCGACGTCCAGGGCATCGATCATGGTGGCGGCTTCCGCCTCCGCCTGCTTTCGCGCGTACTCCACCGTGGTCGCCTCGCTGTCCTTTTTGGCACGCGTCGCGAAGGTTCGCAGGATATTGTCCACCACCTCGGCTTCGCTCGCCGCCGTCAGGTGTTCCAGCACCCGCTCGCTGGGTTCAGCCGTCGCCGCGGCGATGGAATCGGCGCGTTCCTTTGCGAGATCCATGCGATGATCGCGGGCGATATAGGAATAGAGGCCCGCGGTCTCGAGCTGGACGCGTATGTCGGCCCGTGTCTGCTCGTCTCCACTCTTATACTTCTGGTAAAGTTCCTCGATATTGCCGTCGACGAACTTTCCCTGCAGATATTTCATCACTCCGACCGTCGTTTCCGCAGCGGTAAAGGCGGCGGCGGCTGGCGTCATGGAGATCAGCGCACGGCCGGCAAATTCATAGGCCGCCGTCGGATCGCCGCCCGCAGCCTGGCCGAGGACGGCGGATAGTTCGTTGATCTTGTCGACGCCACCAAGCAGCGCGCCCATCTGTCCGCGAAGTTCGGGGTCGGTCAGTCCCTTGGTCAACGTCTTGCCAAGCGCTACCGCGACCTGGGCCGAGGCCGCCTTTATGGCCTCTGGATCCTTCAGAAGAACTGCATTGGCGGCGTTTTCAGCGAGCTCGTTGATCTCCTCCGCCGAGAGAGCGACCGTTCCGAGCGTCCGAACTAGATTCTTGTTGGCGCCCGAACGGTAGACCTTCTTGTAGAGGGCGATGATCGCCGCCTTGGACTGATCCTTGATTGTTTCCTTGGCCTTTTCGTCCGCGTAGGACGCGATCGCCCCCTTCGCGTCTTCGAGGATGGTCGTCGGCTGGGCGCCGGCGGGACCGAACCAAAGCATGCAGGCAAGTGCGGTGGCGGCTGCGCGGCGCGCATGGTGGAAATTCATGATTGACCTCAATTCCGCGACGCCTGGACGAGTTCGGACGTGTCGATATATTCGAAGGGATCGGCCACCATTCGTTGTCCGGGCATCCACAACGTCGGGCCGCCGGGCGCAGGTCGCGTCCTGTCGAGACTTGCGAGCAACAACTCCAGCTGCGGCGCTCCGTCTTCCACCGGTTCACCGATTGCGCGATAGGCGATGGACAGCCGCGAGCCGTCGGCAAACTGTTCCTCAAAGAAGATGTGGTCGATCTCGACTGTTCCGGATTTTTCACGCAACCGGGTCGCCGGCGCACCCGCGACGACGACGTGCTCGATGCGCTCGATGTCCGAGCTTGGCATCGGACGTTCCGCGGGCCACAGGATGACCCATATGTCGGCGCCCGCGTCGGGCCGAACGATCTTCATCACGCGCCCTGAATCGTCCGGCTGCACCTGCCATCCAAAGGGCGGCTCGAAGGAGACAGGACCGAGCCAGACAAACCCGTCCCCGTCGTCGGGTGCGGGCAAGTATGGCTGTGCGGCGCCTTCGGCCGTCGCGCGTGCGGGCGAAACGCCAGCCTGTTGATTGCCGGGTGCGACCTCGATCGGGGGCGTCTCGATGGCATCGGCGCCATCGGCGGGGGCGCTCTCCAGGTTCGGTACCTCGCGAATATCAACCGAAAGGGCATCCTTCTCCGGCCGGGCGACGTCAATGATGAGATTGTCGCGCAGCGACGCGAAGGAGAAGGGAGCATCCCCGTTGCGGTTCAGCATGTCATCGTAGAGCGGGTAGAAGAAATCGCTGGTGGGGCCCTGCGGGTCATAGTCGAAGTTGATCCCGTAAACCGCGTAGCTGCGGTTTCGACATAACATGACCCACTCGAGACTGGCCTGCTTGCGCGTACGGATCACCGCGAGCGCCGGATCGCTTGACGCGCTGGGCGCAATGCTTTCACAGTCATCGGCGATATGGTCGGCGACCGCCTTCATCTGCGGCGACAGCGGTGTCAGCCCCTGCGACGGCGCGGAGACCGGACCCGCCAGACCCTCCTGCAGCAAGGCCGCGGCGTCCGCTCCCGTGCGCAGGCTCCTGACAATGTCGTTCAGCGTCGCCTGCAGGGCGGCGGGAGCCGAGCGCGCATGCAGGAACCCCACGGCATAGGCGCGATCCCCTTCGATCGACTGAAAGAGCCACGAGCGCCCCTCGGAGAAAGCCAGCCGCACGCCTTCCACCGGATAGATTGTCGCGATCATATCGACATACCGGCCTTCGAGAGCACCGATGTTAAGTTCTCCGTCGCCTTCGATGCTGTCGGGCAGGACGGAGTTTTCATAGTACATGCTCTCGAAATCCTTGATGCGACCGTTCGCATCACGCTCCGGCGTTCCCGTGAGCACCGCGACGAGAATGAGCGCCTGCCTGTCCGGAGAGGACAAGGTCACGATGCGGTCACCGTCGCGTTCCGTGACGCCCTTGCGCCAGCCGGACGGATAGCGAAGCGCGAATTGCCCGGCGGCATCATGCAGCACTGCGCTTTCGGCCGTCGCGGCGAAGGTGGACGTTTGCCCAGATTGTTGCTGCTGGGCCTGTTCTTTCTCGACTTGTTGTTTTGTGTCGCCGTTCACCGGCGGGGTGGCCGTTGCAGCCGATGACTTGCCGAAGCGGACACGCGCCAATATGTCGTCGAAGAGGGGCGAGATGGCCGAAAGATCGGATGCCGTGGATTCGAGGACCAGCAGCAGTTTGCGGCCGTCCTTGCGCTGTTCGTCAAGCACGACCTTGAGGCTCTGGCGCTCCGGGAACACCGAATGAATGTAGGTGGCTGGCTTGCCCGCTACGTCCACCTTCTTG
>JAEZEY010000436.1 GCA_023432845.1 Pseudomonadota bacterium | reverse complement strand
CTCCAGGACCAGCCCGGCACCAGCAGCGACCGGGGCCTCCTCACCACCCATCTGCGCTCGGACGGCAAGCACCGCTCCAAGCTCTACGTCGACGGCGGCCCGTCCTCGACCCAGACCGTCGGCCATTTGCGCATGGAAGGCCGTGAGGTGTTCAAGCACGCGGTGGTCATGATCACCGACGTGATCGAAGACGCCTTCGCCGCCACCGGCACCACCGCCGCGGACATCGACTGGTTCGTGCCGCACCAGGCCAACAAGCGGATTATCGACGGTTCGGCCCATAAACTTGGCATATCCGCCGAGAAAGTGGTGATTACGGTCGACCGCCACGGCAACACTTCGGCGGCCTCGATCCCGCTGGCGCTGGCGGACGCGGTGACCGACCGGCGCATCAAGCGCGGCAACCTGATCCTGATCGAGGCCATGGGCGGCGGCTTCACCTGGGGGTCGGCGCTGCTACGCTGGTAGCGCGAAAGCAAGGGTTTTCGTGGGGGCAACCGGGTTCAAATCGCCCGTTGACCACCTGCGCTGTAGCTAATATCTTTGATTATTCAGCGAGATATCTTCGCCAAGGGTTGTCTTGGGTTTGGGCTGGGGCGATGACCGGTAAAACAGTAACGAGAGCTGACCTGTGCGAGGCCGTCTATCAGAAGGTCGGCTTGTCGCGGACCGAGTCCGCGTCGCTGGTCGAACTGGTTCTGAAGGAAATCACCGATTGCCTCGAGCGCGGTGAGACTGTGAAACTGTCGTCTTTCGGCAGTTTCGTGGTGCGCAAGAAGGGCCAGCGCATCGGCCGCAATCCAAAGACCGGCAAGGAAGTTCCAATTTCGCCGCGCCGCGTCATGGTGTTCAAGCCGTCCGCTATCCTCAAGCAGCGGATTAACGGGCATAACGTCGCCGACGAAGCCGAACACGCATAACAATCTTCGGCCGATTGTTGTAAATTCTGCTCCATCGCAACCAGGCAGGTCAGACCGCTTTGGACGACAAGGCGCCGGGCGCATTCCGTACCATCAGTGAAGTGGCCGACGAGCTCGATCTGCCGCAACACGTCCTGCGCTTCTGGGAAAGCCGGTTCAACGAGATCAAGCCGATGAAGCGCGGCGGCGGACGCCGCTACTATCGGCCTGACGACATCGACCTGCTGCGCGGCATCCGGCATCTGCTCTACGGCGAAGGCTACACCATCCGCGGCGTGCAACGCATCCTGCGCGAGCAGGGCGTCGATTTCGTGCAGACGATCTGGCATGAAGGCGCGCAGGCGGTCGAGGGCGACGACGAAGAGGATCTCGTTGACGCGACGCTCGACGCCGAAGATGAAGCCGAAGAAGAGGAAAGCGAAGAAGACGCCGAAGAGACCGAAGAGGCTCAAGCGGACGATGAGCCCCGCGGTCTTCGCGGTCGCATCGGCTCGCTGATCGGCCGCGATCTGAACGAGCGCGACACGCGCGCGGATCGCACCGAGCCGCCGCTGCATGATGCGCCGATGCCACGGATCGACCCCGGCGACCGGTTGTGTGGCGTGAGCCGTGCGGTGCCCGAGGCATCGCCAGCCAAACCGGCACCGAGCGCTGCCGCCGCGCCGACTGGCTTGAGCGGGGAGCAAAGAGACCGGCTGCGGCAAGTCCTCGATGAGCTCAAGGAATGCCGCCACCTTATCGATGCCGCGCTGACGCCGGTGGAACGATCCTAGCGTCTCGCGCCGAATTATCCTGCACCGCTGACGATGCTTGCCGCGATTGGCGGCCGCGAGCCCCCGTGTTAGGCAAAGCCGCTTTGTGACCGAAGGGCCGATGCCAATGACCGATCCAGATCCGCTGCTCGTTGAACATCCGACGGATGACATCGTCGTGTTGCGGCTCAACCGCCCGCAGGTGCGCAATGCGCTCAGCCTGCCGCTACGCCAGCGCCTCGCCGAAGAGACCTTGCGTTACGGCGCCGATGCCGTGACTCGCGTGATCGTCATCACCGGCGACGACAAGGCGTTCGCCGCCGGCGCCGACATAGCCGAGATGGCCAAGGCAGGGCCGGTCGAGGTGATGGCGCGGAACGTCCAGCAATATTATCGGCCAATCATGGACTGCCCGAAGCCGGTGATCGCAGCCGTCGAAGGCTTCGCGCTCGGCGGCGGCTTCGAACTGGCGCTGTGCGCCGACTTCATCGTCGCCGGCGAAACCGCCAAGCTCGGCCTGCCCGAAGTGAAGCTCGGCATTCTCGCCGGTGGCGGCGGCACGCAGAAGCTGGTGCGACTCGTCGGCAAGCAGCGCGCTCTGATGCTGCTGATGACCGGACGTTTCCTGTCGGCGGCGGAAGCCTTCGCGATGGGCGCGGTGGCGGATGTCGCGCCGGCCGGGCAGGCGCTGTCGCGCGCGCTCGATATCGCCCGCGAGATCGCGGCGATGCCGCCGATCTCGGTCCAGCAGATCAAGGAGATCGTCAATGCCGGCGTTAACGCGCCGCTGGAGACGGCCTTGATGCTGGAGCGCAAGGCGTTCCAGTTGCAGTTCGCGACGCAGGACCAGAAGGAGGGCATGGCGGCCTTCCTCGAAAAGCGCAAGCCGGCGTACGAAGGTAAGTAAGCTCTGATGGCATTCGATCTGACTAAATCCGATCTTGTCGTCGCCGTGTTCGGCGCCGGCACCATGGGCCGCGGCATTGCGCAGGTGTGCGCGCAGGCCGGCATTGAAACGCTCCTCTATGACGCGCGCGTCGGCGCCGTGGACGAAGCCATCGCCGCTGTCGGCAAAGGACTCGACGGGCAGATCACCAAGGGCCGCATGACCGCGAACGGCAAAGCGGCAGTGATGAACAGGCTCAAACCGATGACCGCGCTTGAGGACGCCAAACGGGCAGGGCTTATCATCGAAGCCATCGTCGAGGATCTCGCCGTCAAGCGCGACCTGTTCTCGAAGCTGGAAGCCATCGTAGCGCGCGATGCGGTGCTGGCGACCAATACCTCGTCGCTGGCGGTGACGGAAATTGCAGCCGGCTGTTCGCGACCGGAGCGCGTCGGCGGGCTGCATTTCTTTAATCCACCGCCGGTGATGAAGCTGGTCGAGGTGATTGCCGGCCTGCGCAGCGATCCGTCATTGACGGATTCCCTCGTCGCCCTGACCAAACGCATCGCCAAGACGCCGATCGTCGCCACCGACGCGCCGGGCTTTGTCGTCAATCACGCCGGCCGCGCTTACGGACCCGAAGCGTTGCGTATCGTTGCGCAGGGCGTCGCCAGCCCGCGCGAGGTCGATGACCTGATGAAAGAAGCGGCCGGGTTCCGCATGGGGCCGTTCGAATTGCTCGATCTCATCGGCGGCGACGTCACCCATGCGGTGATGGAGAGCATGTACGGCCGTTACTACGAAGAGCCGATGTATCAGCCGTCGGCACAGATGGCGACGCGCGTCGCCGCCGGGCTTTATGGCCGCAAGAGCGGCATCGGTTTCTACGACTACAAGAACGCCGAGGCGCCGAGTCCGCCGACGATCGAAGTTGCGAAGGAGCCGGTACCGACCGCCCTGTGGATCGCCGACGAAGACGGCGGCCGCGAACTGGCGGAGGTGCTTGAGGCTGCCGGCATCAAGACGAATGTCGGCGGGATGCCGTCAAAGGATGCGCTCTGCCTGGTCACGCCGCTCGGCGAGGACTGCACCGGCGCCGCTTTGCGGCTGAGCCTTGATCCGTCGCGCACGGTGGCGGTGGATATGCTCGGCCGCTTCGCCAAACGTTACACGGCCATGAAGAATCCGCTCACCAGCGCGAGCGCACTCGCCAGTGCCGTCGCCGCGCTCGGCGCCACCGGCGCGCCGATCACCGCGATCAATGACTCAACGGGCTTCGTTACGCAGCGTCTGCTCGCAATGATCGTCAATATCGGCACCCGAATTGCCGAACTGCGCGTCGCCGCGCCGGCCGATATCGATACCGCGGTCGAACTCGGCCTCAATTATCCGAAAGGCCCGCTGGCGCTCGGCGATATGCTCGGACCGGTGCGGGTGCTCGCGGTGCTGGACGGCATGTTCGCGCTTACCCACGACCCGAAATACCGCGCCACGACCTGGTTGCGCCGCCGCGCCATGCTCGGTGTTTCCCTCAAGACGCCGGACTGAGCGGCGCACGGCGGTATCGCGGACACACCAACCATGCAGGGGAATGGATCATGAGCAAGCCGAAGCCGATCGAATATGCCGACGCCTCGCCGGAAGTCCGTGCGGTGTTCGACGACATCAAAACCTCGCGCAACGTGCCCGACGTCAACAATTTCTGGAAATATCTCGCCAACGATCCCAAGACGCTGAAGCGCACCTGGGAAAGCGTCAAGGAAGTGATGGCGCCGGGCGCGCTCGATCCGCTGGTCAAGGAAATGATCTATGTCGCCGTCAGCGTCACCAATGCGTGCGGCTATTGCATCGCCAGCCACAGCGCTGCGGCCGCGAAGGCCGGCATGACGCCGGAAATGTTCGGCGAGCTGATGGCCGTCGTCGGCATGGCCAACGAGACCAACCGGCTTGTGAACGGCTATCGCGTGCCCATCGACGCGGCGTTCGAGAAGTAATTGGACGGCGTCGAGCGCCGTCAATCCAATCCGCAGATCGTCGCGACGAGCGCCTGCGTACGCGGCAGCAGCGTATCGAGACGGAGGAATTCGTCGTCGGTGTGCGCCTTGCCGCCGACCGGGCCGAGGCCGCACAAGGTCGGCACGCCGAGCGCGGCGGTGAAGCCTGAATCGGCGCAGCCGCCGGTGAATTCGCCGCCGACCTCAAAGCCGACGCCGGCCGCGGCCTGCCGATATCGTTCGAACAGTGCCTGCGAATGCTTCTTCTCAAGTGGCAGGAACTGCGCCTTTGTGGCGATCTCGCCGCTGGTGCCGGGCACGTCCTCGGCTTTGACGATGCGCTCGATCTCGCTCATCAGCCGAGCGCGCTGCTCCAGCGTCGTGAAGCGCAGATCGAGTTCGGCTTCGGCCCAGGGCGCGACGGTGTTGTGGGTGTTGCCACCCTTGATGACGCCGACATTGGTGGTGACGCCGCTCGCATAGTCGGTCAGCGCATGCAGGCGCACGATCTTGCGTGCGAGAGCCTCGATAGCGCTTGCGCCGGCCTCGTGGTTGACGCCGGAATGGGCCGCTATGCCCTTGACGCGGATATGGAAGCTCGTTCCGCCTTTGCGGCCGGTCACGACATTGCCGCTGACGCGGCCCGGCTCGGTGTTGAACACGGCGCGCGCGTCTTTGGCGGCGGCCTCGATCTCGGCCCGGCCGGTCGGCGAGCCGATCTCCTCGTCCGAGGTGAACAAAGCGACGACCGGAAAGGGCAGGCCGCCGGCGGCATGGATGGCGCGCAGCGCGAAGATGTTGGCGACGAGGCCGCCTTTCATGTCGGCGACGCCGGGGCCGAAAGCGAGGTCGCCGTCGCGCGAATAGCCGCGCGTCGCCACTGTGCCCTTGGCGAAGACGGTATCGCGATGGCCGAGCATGAGGGCGTGCTGGTTCTGTCCATGGCCCGGCACCTCGGCCCTGAAGACGTCGCCGAAGCCATCCTTGGCGATGCGGGTGACGGCAATGCCGTCGCGGCCGAGCACCTCGGCAATGGCCTCGCCGACGGCGTCGGTGCCGGCCTTGTCGAAGCTGTTGGAGTCGATGTCGACAAGGCGCCGCAGCAGCGCTTCCATCTCGTCGGCGCACGGCGCCAGCCACGCCAGCACCTTGTCTGTCACCTCAGCGCGCGGCGCCGATACGGCCGATGCTTCGCTCATGTGCGGCGCTCTTTAACGATGCGCCCGCCATCTTCGCCGAGATCGTAGAACAGCCCGGCCATGATCTGCAGCGCCTCGCGCGCCACCGAGCCGAGCAGATGCTCGTCCGGGGCGTGTTGCGAGCAGGACGGGTAGGAGTGTGGCACCCAGACCGTCGGCATGCCGAGGATGTCGGCGAACACGTCATTGGGCAGCGAGCCGCCGAGATTGGGCAGCAGCGCCGGCTTCTTGTTGGTGGTCTTGGCCATCGAGGCGAGTGCCCAGGTCACCCAGGGATCGGTCGGATCGAGGCGGGTTGCGGTGAAGGTTTCCATGCGCGCGGGTCGGACCGCGACGCGCTGCAGGCCATGCGCATCGAGATGCGCGCGCACCGCCGGCAGGATGGCATCGACATCGGTGCCGACTACGAAACGCAACTGCATCGTCGCCTTGGCCGAAGGCGGGATGGCATTCACGGGCGCGTCCGGTGTGCCGGTCTTGAAGGCCAGCACTTCGAGCGTATTCCAGCCAAAGATACGCTCTTCCGTGGTCAGGCCCGGCTCGCCCCAATCCGGATCGACCTGCGGATCGTTCGGCTCCTGACCGATCTTCACGTCGGCCAGCGCATCGCGCACTGCTTGCGGCAGGCTCGACGGCTTGAGCGCGTCGACCATAATGCGGCCCTTGGAGTCGACCAGTGCCGCAATGGCGTGGGCGAGCAGGGTGCCGGCATTGGCGAGGCCGCCGCCCCAATTGCCGGAATGATGGCCACCTTCGCGCAGTTCGACAGCCAGTTCGAAATTCATGGCGCCGCGCGAGCCGAGGAAGATGGTCGGGCGCTGCGCCGACAGGCGCGGGCCGTCCGAGCCGATCAGCACATCGGCGGACAGCGCGTCGCGTTCGGCGGCTGCGAGTTGGCGCAAACCGGGGGAGCCGGCTTCCTCGCCCATCTCGATCAGCAGCTTGCAATTGAAGCCGAGCTTGCCGCCGCGCGTCGCCATCACCTGCTCGAGCGCGGCGATGTTGATGCTGTGCTGGCCCTTGTTGTCGGCGGTGCCCCGGCCATACCAGCGGTCGCCCTCGACGGTGATCTTCCAGGGATCGAGGCCGGCGCGCCAGCTCGATGCATGGCCGAAGACGACATCGCCATGGCCGTAGGTGAGTACGGTCGGCAGCTTGTCGCCTTCATGACGCTCGGCGATCAGGAACGGGCCGTAGCCGGCCGCCGGGTTCTCCACGATGCGGCAACGGAAGCCGAGCTTCTCGACCGCTGGAATGATGTCGTCGGTCAGATAGGCGCGCAGCACATCGAGCTTATCGCCGCCCTGGCTCTCGGTCGGCATGGCGATGCGGCGGGACAGGACGTCCTTGAAGGTACCGTTGTCGTAGTAAGCGGCAGCGCGGGCAATGGCGTCCAGGCGAGTCATTGTCAGCTTATACCCCCGGGGGTTAGCCCTCGGCCAATACCATTGCTGGACCACGATAAATTCCCGGACAGCGGTTGCGCGGGCTGTGGGGCCTCCCTATAGTCCGCGCCGTTCCGGTCGGGGCGTGGCGCAGCCCGGTTAGCGCACTAGTCTGGGAGACTAGGGGTCGTGGGTTCAAATCCCGCCGCCCCGACCATTTTAATAAGCAATTTCAATATATTGTACGGTAGCCCGGCGGCTCCGCCGCCGCAGCGCGCGTTGCCGCCGCCAGCCCCCAGATCATGCCCAGGACGAGGAAAAAGCTGCGCCAGTGGTCGGTGTCGATGATGAAGCCTTCCAGCACCACACCAAGCCAGGTTCCGGCTACCGCAATCGCGTAGCCCTGCCACGGTGTGCGCTTGATCGCGTTGGAAAAGGCGATCCAGGTGGTCGCCAGCACCAGCAGCACATAGGCAAGGCCGCCGCCCCAGCCATAGACCAGGAAGGCCTGCAGATAGACGTTGTGCTGCTGCAAGCCGAAGACTCGCGAGAACTCGAACGGACCCATGCCGTTGGGGAATTCGAGCACCGTGCCGATGGCCAGTTGTTGCAGTACGAAGCGCCCGCCCGTGCCGACGTCGTAGCTCTGGATCAGCTGGGCGCGCTGCGCGAACATGCTGCCGAGCGACGTCGTCGACAACAGAACGACAATGAGAACGAGCATCGCCGCGATACCGGCAATGCCGAGACCGACGATGCGCATGCGCGCCTTGACCGTTGGTGCCGACAGAAAGTCGAGCGCAATCACCACCGCCAGCCCGATGGCGAAATTGAGCCAGGCGCCGCGCGAGAAGCTGAGCAGCAGCCCGAACAGGATGATGCCTGCCGTGACGACGCTCATGGCATGAATGCGCCGTGCGATCATGCGCTGCAGAAGGATCAGCAGCGGCAGGATCAAAAACGGTCCATAGACATTCGGATCCTTGAACATGCCCATGGCGCGGTCGTACAGCGTGAACATGCCGGCGCCGGGGAACAAACGAAAATAGCCGATCGCGCCGCAGATCGCCGAGATGACCGCGGCCATCACATAGGCGACCTCGAGCGTCGCCATGCGCGGCATGGTGTTGTCGGCGACGACCAGTGCGAAGATCATCGCCGCGATGGCGAGATAGACCGAGGTTGCGGCGTACTGCACCGTTTCCTTGTGATCGGGCACGTTGAGCAGGGTCAGCAGGCCGAAGAAATTCCAGATCACCAGCAGCGCGAACGGAACGATGAGAATGCGGTGGAAGCGCACGCCGGCAGCCATCGCGACAATGGCCAGGAGGCTCATCAGCACGTCATGCGGCGACGGCTCGATGAAGGCGACGCAGCTTGCCAGCAGCGGCGCGAACAATACGGTCGTCAGGAGGCGTTCGCGAATCGGCGCTTTCACTTGGGGCGCCGCATGGGCGGCCGATGTCCAGGCGGACGCAGGAATGGCGCCCGGCGCGAAGCCACGTGGCGCCATATCGCCGGCGGTGATCAATAGGCGTTCTCGGTCTTGAGCAGCGAGATCGGCGTGCGCACCAGAATGGAAAGGTCGAGCAGCAGCGACCAGTTCTCGATGTAGTACAGGTCGTGTTCGACGCGCGCCTGGATCTTCTCGTGCGTATCCGTTTCGCCGCGCCAGCCATTGATCTGCGCCCAGCCGGTGATGCCGGGCTTGACGCGGTGGCGGGCGAAATAACCGTCGACCGCGTCGGCATAGAGCTTCGCTTCGGCCTTGGCATTCACCGCATGCGGGCGCGGGCCGACCAGCGACAGGTTGCCCTTGAAGACGACGTTGAACAGCTGCGGCAGTTCGTCGATCGAGGTCTTGCGAATGAAGCGGCCCACCGGCGTGACGCGGGGATCGTCCTTGGTGACGAGCTTGGCCGCCGTCGCGTCGCTCATGTCGGTGTACATGGAGCGGAACTTGTAGACCTCGATCAGGTCGTTATTGAAGCCGTAGCGCTTCTGCCGGAAAATCACCGGACCCTTGCTGTCGAGCTTGATGGCGATGGCGGTGGCGATCAGCACGGGCGACAGCGCGATCAGCGCCAGCGTGCCGATGATCTTGTCGAACAGCCACTTCATCACGACGTCCCAGTCGGCGATTGGCCGGTCGAACACGTCGATGACCGGAATCTTGCCGATGTAGGAGTAGGAGCGCGGCCGGAACTGCAGCTTGTTGGTGTGGGCGGCCAGACGAATGTCGAGCGGAAGCACCCACAGCTTGCGCAGCATGTGCAGGATGCGGTTTTCCGCCGTGATCGGCAGCGAGAAGATGACGAGGTCGACGCGGGTGTTGCGGCCGAATTCGACCAGATCGTCGACGGTGCCGAGCTTGGCCAGGCCCGCGCATTCGTCGCCGCCACGGTCGCCGCGGTCGTCGAAGACGCCGATCAGTTCGATGCCGGTGTCCTTCTGGCGGCGCAGTTCTTCGATGACGCGCTCGCCGGCTTCACCGGCGCCGACGATGACGGTGCGGCGGGTGAGGCGGCCTTCGCGGGTCCAGCGGCGAACGATGTAGTAGAGAATCTTGCGCGAGAGGACGAGCGCCAGAAGCCCGCAGACATAGTAGGTGCCGAGCCAGACGCGTGAATACAGGTCGCCCGCCTTGAGGAAGAACGAGGCGCCGATGGCGATCAGGAACACCACCGACCAGGCCGAGGCCATGCGCATGTACTGCTTCTCGTGGCCGCGGAAGGCATGCACCTGATAGATATCGGCGATCTGGAATGCGAGGGTGGCGAGCGTGGCGATGGCCAGCACCGCGGGCACGTAGAGCCATAGGTGTTCTCTGATCGGCGACACGTAGGCGGCGAAGAGCGCCAGGCCGACCGCGACCATGAGGATGAATTCGACAAGCCGGACGATGCCGGCGAGCACGATCGGCGAGATCGGCGCGGCCATCGGGCGCTCGATGATGGCGCGGGCTTTCGGTGACAAGGGGCGCGGCGTCGCGTCGGTCCGCGGACCTTCGCGCAGCCGGTCGAGCACGACAGCAGCGCTGGCGCCGGCCGCATTGAGTGCAGGGCGGGAGTCGGAGTCGATCATTTCGGTACGCCATACTGAGACGGCCGGACTGAACGACGGCCGCCGAACGTCGTAAATCTGCGTAAATTTCTAGGGAAAGACTCTCAAGAAAGGCTTAGCGAAGCGGCGGAAGAATCGTTAACGCCGCCCTTCCGCCGCGGCCATGCCGAGGGCCGCCCGGTAACCGTCGAGGACGCCGTCGACCATGGCGTCGACCGAGAACAGCTTCGCCACCCGCTCGTTCAGCGTCTTCATGCGCTGGGCAAGGCGTTCGGGATGGTCGAGCGTTTCAGCAATGGCGGCGACAAGGGCGTCGACGCTTTCCGGCGCGATCAGTGTATCGGCTAGCGGGCCATAGATTTCGGGAATGCCGCCGACGCGGGTTGTGATGAGCGGCACCTGCGCGGCGATGGTTTCGAGGACGATATAGGGCAGGGACTCCGCGCGCGACGGCACCACCATCAGGCGGCCGAGGCGGAAGGCCTGCCGCGCGTTCATGGCGCCGGGGAACTTGATGGCGTCGGACAACCCGGCGGCGGCCGCCTGGGCGACAAACGCGTCACGGTCCGGTCCGGCGCCGACCAGCGTCGCGGTCACCGGGCGGCCGCCACGGCGCAGGGCTGCGATGGCCTCGATCAGCAGGTCGACGCCTTTGAGCTCTCGCAATTCGCCGATGAAGACGATGTCGGTGGCATCCGGCGCTGGGAGGATGGGCTCGAAATCGGCCCGTGAAACGCCGTTGTGCACGACGCGGACCAGGCAATCCGGCACGCCGATATTGGCGCGCGAGGCGTCGGCGCTGAACTGGCTTTCGTACAGCAGCAGATCGCTGCGCCTCATGAACAGTTTTTCAGCGGCGAGGTAGAACTTGCCTTTGAACGTATCCTTGGGAAACCAGAGGCTGCCACCATGCGGCGTATAGACCCGGATGGCGCGGCGGTTGCCGAGGGCGAGGCGGGCATAGGCCCCGCCTTTGGCGCCGTGGCCGTGCAGCACGTCGGCCTTGGCGGCGTCGGCGCGCCGCATCGTGTGCAGGATCGGTCGCCAGTCGGCCGGGCCGACCTGCCGGCTCATCGGTATCCGGGTGATGCCGTGGGCCAGGAGCGGCTCGAGGGCCGCGAAAGCCGCGTCGGCGCGTTCGCCGCCGGTCGAACTGTCGGCGATCAGCCCGACGCGGTGGCCCCGTTCGGCCTGGGCGCGGGCCAGATCCATGACGTGGCGGAACAGGCCGCCGACCGGGGTGCGGAAGACATGGAGAATGTTCAGCGGGGCCATTGTCCGTCTTCCGAGTCAATAAATATGCAGTCCGGATTAAGCGGGCGGCGCGGTTAACAAAACCTTCCGGGGAGGAACCCGCCACCCGGCCAATTAACGCCGCAGCAACCATAATCAGGTCAGATAGCCAATGCCGCTCGGAAGAGTCGTGTGTTGGAGTCGTCATGTTTTTCCGCAAGAAGTCGAAGGCTGCTGCGCCCGTTGCGGCCCCGATTCCGGTGGCGCGGCCGATTCCGGCGCCGATGCCCGCCCCGGCGATGACCGACTTTGGCGGCGAGCCCGATCTGCGCAGCATCGGCCACGCCTTGTGGGCGAAGAAGGTCATGATCTTCGGCGTGACGCTGCTCGCGACCGCGGGCGCGTTCCTCGTCGTCAACTCCGTGACGCCGCGTTACCAGTCCGAGACAAAGCTCCTGCTCGAAAGCCGCGAAAACGTATTCATGCGCGCGGACGCGGACAAAGGTCTGACCGATCGCAGCACGATCGATGAGCAGGCGGTGACGAGCCAGATTCAACTCGTGCTATCGCGCGATGTCGCCCGCGAAGTCATCAAGAAGGAAAACCTCGGCCAGAGTCGCGAGTTCGATCCGGCCGTCGGCGGTCATTCGCTGAGCCAGGCCCTGCTGGGGCTGATCGGTCTTGGTCGCGACTATTCGGCAATGACTCAGGACGAGCGCACGCTCGCGGCCTACTACGATCGCATCAACGCCTATGCCGTCGAGAAGTCGCGTGTCATCGCCATCGATTTCTCGTCTGTCAATCCCGAACTCGCAGCCCGCGTCGCCAACGCGATCGCGGATGCTTATCTCGCTTCGCAGCGCTCGGCCAGGACCGACCAGACCAAGGCCGCCAGCACGTGGCTGGCCAGCGAAATCGAAAAGCTGCGGGCCAAGGTCGCGGATGCCGAGGCCAAGGTCGAAGACTATCGTACCAAGTCCAACCTGTTCGTCGGCACCAACAACACCTCGCTGCCCAACCAGCAACTGACCGAGATCAATTCGCAGATCGCCGCCGCCCGTGGCCAGAAAGCTGATCTTGAGGCTCGGGCGAAGCAGTTGCGCGAACTCGTGCGGTCGGGCCAGCCGATCGATTCATCCGACATCGCCAATTCGGAATCGATGCGCCGCCTGACCGACCAGGGCTCGGCATTGCGCGCCCAGCTCGCCGAGCAGTCGACCACGCTGCTCGATCAGCATCCGCGCATCAAGGAATTGCGGGCGCAGATCGCCGAGATCGAGCGTGCCAAGCGCGCCGAAGCCGAGCGTCTCGCGCGTCAGTTCGACAACGACGCCAAAGTGGCGTCCGATCGCTTGAACGCGCTCACCGCCAGCCTCGATCAGGTCAAGCGGGTCGCCTCGACCACCAACGAACAGGACGTGCAATTGCGCGCGCTGGAGCGCGACGCCAAGACGCAACGCGATCTGCTCGAGTCCTATCTGGTGAAGTACAGCGAAGCTTCCGCGCGCGACAACATCAACGCGGCGCCCCCGGAAGCGCGGGTCATTTCGCGCGCCACGCCGGCGATCAAGCCGACCTATCCGAAAAAGCTGCCGACCATCCTGATTGCCGCGTTTGCGGGGCTGGTGTTGTCGACGGGCTTTGTCGTGACAGGCGCGCTGCTGGCATCGCCGGGTGTGCCGTTGACCCGCTACGGTGTGGCGCAGCCCATGTTCGATCCGCACGCGCCGATGCCGGTCTCACGCATGCCGGCGGCAATGCCTCACGTCGCATCGCCTCCGCTGAGTCCGGCTATGGCGCCGTCATCGTTCCCAGCGCCGCAGCCGCCGGCCTTCGCCGCCGTGTCGCCGCTGCCGGTGAGCACCATCGATCAGATCGCGCAGACATTGCGCGCCTCGGGGGAGGCGGGCCGCCGCGTCACCGTCGCCGGAACGGCGCGCAATGCCGGCACCACCTATGCCGCCATCACGCTGGCGCGCGCGCTTGCCGAAGGCGCCAATGTGGTCCTGGTCGATTTCGCCTTCGGAGCGCCGAACCTGTCGGTGATCTCGACCGATCCCAATGCGCCGGGCATCGCCGAACTGGTGCGCGGTCAGGCGGGCTTCGGCGACATCATCACGCGCGACCAGTACTCGCAGGTTCACATCGTCGCCACCGGCAATGTCGGCAGCGATGCCGCGGCCCTGACGGCTTCGCCGCATCTTTCAACGATCATCGACGCGTTGGCGCAGAGCTACAACTTTATCGTCGTGGATGTGGGGTCGGTGGCCGATGCGCCGGTCGAATATTTCGCCCGGCTGGCGCAGCGTTCGGTGCTGGTGACGGCGGACCCGGTGGCGGCGCAGACGCGTTCGGCGCGCGAACGCATGGCGATGTCGGGCTATGGCGATGTGATGCTGCTCGCCGGTGCGACTGAGGCCAGCGCCGCTTAGGAGGCGTCTGCCTTGTTGGTCAGCCGCGCCTTGATGCGGCGGGCGGCGACGATGACGTTCCACAAGGTCGGAGTCTGTTTCACCGAACGCTTGGCGGCGGCAAAGCCGCGATGCACGAGCGCAAAGGCGCGGCCCTTGGCGGTCAGCGGCCAGTCGCTGTCGAACATCGGATCGGGGTTGCAGAACATCGACTTGTAGCTCGCCTCGCCAACGCCGAGGTCGAAGGTGTGGAGGCCTCGCTCGCAGCAATCGCGCACGACGCGCACCAGCAATTGTTCGCCGGGGCTTTCGCTCTTGAAACGATCGTGGATGATCGATGAGAACATGGCGCTGAAGCGCCCATCGGCGCAGATGCCGCCCATGGTGGCGACGATGGTGTCGCCGACCGACAAGGTATAGAGCTCGATCAGGCGGGAGCGGGCGGCGGTGGGGGTGAGCACGCCGGCGCTGATGAAGTCGCGCACGTCCTTGGCAGCGAACACGTCGGGCAGGCCGATGGCGCGCATGCGGGCGCTCTTCTGCGTGAAGAAATCCTCGGCGACGCGGCGGATGGCGGCCTCGCTGGCGGCGCGGGCGAAGGTGACCTCGCCGAACCCGGCGAGCGTACGCTCCTTCTTGCGCATCTTGCGGCGGCCGACCGGGCTGGTGCGCTCGTTAAACAAGGCCTCGAAATCGGCCTGCAGCGGCCCGGAGAAACCGAAGCTGGGGGAGGGCTGGTGGGACAGCAGGGCCAGCGGATTGTCGCGGCCGGCCCACATCAGCGGCTGGTTGCCGAGCGAGACGACATCGGCCTCGCCGGCCAGATGCACGAACACGCCGCGCAGATCGTCGGCCGTAACGGCAGCCAGATAATCGGCTCGCCACAGGCCCATGTTGAAATTGGAGTGCTTGCCGCCGAGGAATTCGATGGCCTTAAGGCCGCCGGCCATGCGGCGGCGGCCGAGCGGCAGCACGAACAGCGGCGCGTTCGCATCGTCAAAGCCGACCACGATACGCGGTTCGACGCCTTCGCCGGCGCCGATATGACGCTGCCACAGCTCGAGGAAATCGAAGGCCTGGTACGGCGTCATGAGGCAGCCGGCCTGCTCGAGCGCCAGCCAGTGCGGCCGCGCCGCGGCCATGTCGCGGACGACCTCGACCCGGGCAATGCGGGGGCCCGCCGCCGACACAGTATCGGCGCGCTCGCCGGAGGCGATCGCGGGGCGGACGAGGGTGGCAACGGACATGCAGTAGGACCCGGGGTCTGGAACGTGCCGGCGACCGTCGCAGGGATTTCTCAATAAAGAGTTGGAATATTGCCCGACACGCATGGCCCACAGGGGATTCCGGGTTCCCGTCCGCGCGGCATGGTTAACATGAAGAAGACGATCATCAGGACGGCGCTGGAAGGGCTGTATTTCACCGGCATGCATCACTGGATGCGGCCGGTGGTCGGCGGCGTCGGCTGCATCCTGACGCTGCATCACGTGCGCCCGCCGCGCAGCGACGCCTTCCAGCCGAACCGGCTCCTGGAAATCTCGCCGGTGTTTTTCGAAGGCCTGCTGCGCCGGCTCAAGCGCCGCCGCATCGATGTCATCACACTCGACGAGATGCACCGCCGTTTCGTTGAACAGGACTTCGGGCGCCGCTTCGTCTGCATCACCTTCGACGATGGCTACAAGGACAACCTGCGCTGGGCCCATCCGCTGCTGCAGCAATACGAAATGCCATATGCGCTCTATATCCCCACCAGCTTCCCCGACCGGCTCGGCGAGTTGTGGTGGGTGGCGCTGGAGCAGGTGGTGGCGTGCAACACGCGCATCGGACTCAAGGTGAACGGCGAAGAAAAGTTCTTCGACGCGCGCAGCCTGGGCGAAAAGCGCGAGCTTTACGACGCCATCTACGGCTATCTGCGCAGCATGAAGACCGAGGAGGAGGTGCGCCGCACGATCCGCGATCTGTGCGCGACCTATCGTGTCGATATTCCGGCGATCTGCGAAGACGAATGCATGGACTGGGCAGAGATCGCGCAGATGGCGGAGGACCCGCTGGTCACGATCGGCGCGCATACCGTGTCGCATCCGATGCTGAAGAAAGTGCCGTCCGACGACGCAGTGCGGGCGGAGATGGAGCAGAGCCGGGCGGTGATCGAAGCCGCGCTCGGCAAACGGCCGGAGCACTTGGCCTATCCGGTGGGGGACCCGACCTCGGCGGGGCCGCGCGAATTCAACATCGCCGCCGAACTCGGCTTCAAGACGGCGGTGACGACGCGGCCGGGGGTGCTGTTCAAGGCCCATGGCGACCACCTGATGGCGCTGCCGCGCATTTCGGTGAACGGCGAATATCAGCAGCAGCGCTATCTCAAGGTGCTGATGTCGGGGGCCGGCACGGCGCTGTGGAACGGCTTCCGCCGCGTCAACGCGGCCTGAGATGCGCCGCCGCTTGCATCAGGCGCCGGCCGCCTAGGAGATCCCCTCGTCCGGAATGTTGAGCACCGTGCCGCAAGCCTTGCAGTGTACGGCGTCGATGTCGTGGCGCTTGAGGCCGCAGGTCGGGCAGGGGAAGCGCACCTTGCTCGGGCTGATCAGCGCGCGGGCCAGATTGAAGAACAACGTGACGCCGAAGATCATGATGACCACCGACAACAGGCGGCCGACCGTGCCCGGCAGGGTGATGTCGCCGAAGCCGGTGGTGGTAAGCGCCGTGACGGTGAAATACAGCGCATCGGCATAGTTGCGGATATGCGGGTTGCTGTAGTGCTGGGTCTCGTACACCGCGCCGGTGACGATAAAGATGAATACCGCCAGGTTGGTGACGGCGAGGATGACGTCCTCGTGGCGGCGGAAGTAGCGGCTGTCGGCGCGCAATTGCGCCAGCAGGTGATAGGTGCGCAGCAGGCGCACGGTGCGCAGCACGCGCAGGAAGCCGACGCCTTCGCCGACGATCGGGGCCAGAAAGGACACGATGGCCGCGACATCGGCCCAGGTCGAGGGATAGAGCAATTCGCGCCAGCGCTTCTGCGCGATAGCCATGCGGGCGGCAAGATCCGCCAGCAGGATCACGCCGAACACCGGATCGATGATGTCAATGATCCCGCCATGGTCCGTGAACGACGTGCCGATGATGTAGAAGATCGTGACGATGTCGAACACGACGAGGCCGTAGCGGAAGCGGCGGCCCGCCGGCGTGCGCGCCTCGTAGAACTGGCGCAGGGCCTGCCGCCATTCCGCTTCGCCGCCGCGCATGGGGTGGCCGGCGTGTTCGGTGCGTTTGCTGTGGACTCTGGCCACGTGTGCGGTTTCCTTCGTCTCTTTCGATCCCGGTGCGGGTCAGGACAATGGTACACGCCTCGCGGGATTGAAGAAGATCAGGACGATGCCGAAGGCGGCAAAGCCGATGAGTCCGAACATCCACTGCGGGTCGGGATAGATATACAACACGACTCTTATACCGCTGCCCCACAGGAAAAGAAAAAAGCTGGTCAGCAGCAGGACCGTCCATTCCGTGAACCGGTTGCCCTGCGCGACGAGGCCGTAGAGGCGAGGCACGATCGCTCCGTAGAGGACGTACAACGCGGCCGCGAGAAGCAGCGAGCCGCCGATGAACAGGATCCAGGGCGACAGTCCCAGCCCCCGGTTGAAATGCCCGGTGTCGCCGCCGGACGCGAACGGCCGCATCATGATGTAGGCGACCAGTTCCATCAGGTTGGCGATGACGAACCAGAACAGCGCGTGAAACAGCCATTTGCGTGCGGCCAGCCATTTGGTCCGCAGCGCCCACAAGCCGAACCCGACAATGAGCGCGTGCATCAGCAGCGGGCTCGCGCCAATGATTGCCTCGGCGGGATTGCGCGGGGCGGGAAAGAGGCGGGAATAGGCGACCCCTTCATCCCAGCCCCGCAGCGTCACCGGATTGCCCCAGACGATGCCGAACGGGCTCGGCATGTCACCGAGGAGCCAGGCGACCGTGCTGTGGGTGAGCTCGTGCATCACGACCACGGCGGCCTGCATCGCGGCGAACGTGATCAGCACGACGATCAGGTAGCGCGCAGCGTCTGCGATGGTGTCCGATGCCCGCAAGGTCATGGTCTTTTCAAATGTGCGTTGGCAGGCCCATGCCACGGCGGCGCGGCGGCGGCGATGATTTGCGTCAAGACGCCCCGGCGGTCGGAAGGCGGCGGCCCGCTTTGCCGGCGGCCATAGTATAGTCGCGGCACAATGCCCGATTCTTGGCTCATGGCGCTCGATTGGTTCGGCCTAGCGATTTTCGCGGTGACCGGCGCGCTGGTGGCGTCGCGCAAGCGCATGGATATTCTCGGCTTTATCCTGCTCGGCGCGGCGACCGGCATTGGCGGCGGCAGCCTGCGTGATGTGATGCTGGGGCAATTGCCGGTGTTCTGGGTCAAGGAGCCGGCGGCGCTGGCGATCTGCATCGTGGTGTCGGCAGCGACCTTCTTCCTCGCGCATATTCCGGAGTCGCGTTACCGCGCGCTGCTCTGGTTCGACGCCGCCGGGCTGTCGCTGTTCTGCGTGGTTGGCGCCGACCGCGCGCTCGACGCGGGCGCGGGCCCGTTCATCGCAGTGGCGATGGGCGTGATGACCGCAACCTTCGGCGGCATGATCCGCGACATTCTCGGCGGCGAGAGCCCGCTCATTCTGCGCAAGGAAGTTTATGTCACCGCCGCGCTGGCGGGCGCCGCCGCTTATGTTGGGCTGGCGGTGTTCGGAGTGCCCGAAATGATCGCCACAGCCTTGGGCTTTGCCTTGTGCTTCGTTATCCGCGCGCTGGCGCTTCACTACGGCTGGTCGCTGCCGGTCTACCGCGCGCGGGAAGGGCGGACGGTGGAGGAGGTGGAGAGGCTGGGGAAGTAGAGAAGTGAGCGCACAAGTGGCTCAGCCAAGCCCTGCGCTCGACCGCCTTCGGCTCACTTCATCCGTTGATGCATGCCTGGAGTGTGGCCGGCGGGCGCGGCGGTGGCGTAGCCGCGCAGCTCGCCATAGCGTTTGACCTGCTCGGGCGTCAGCGCCTCCAGCATCGCAAGATGATATTTGAGATGTGCGGCACGCAGCCGGCCTTGTGCCGCGCCGATGGCGTCGGTGGCGGCGGACAGCGACGTCGGTGTGATGGTGCGCGCGGCGAACTGGCGGTCGAGGTCGGCCTCGGCGGCGATCAGCGCTTCGCCGAGCGGTACGGTCTCCGCCTTCATCGCCGCGAATAGCGCTTGCGCGCGTTCGCGTTGCGCGCCCGACAGAGCGAGCGGCGCGGCGAGTTCGATGACATGAAGCGGGCCCGGATAGCCGTTGAGCTCGGCGGCGAGCGCCAGCCCCATGCCGCGCCCGGCGCGCAGGTCGGCGACCTGTTCGTTGGACAGCGCCTTGACCGGGCGGAGCTGCAGGCCGCCATAAGGCTGGGCGTGCTGGGCGATGGCTGAGGTGGCGAGCAGCGAGAAAGTAATGAGGGCTACCGTGAAGCGGGCCATGCTGAACTCCGGGCGGGTTTGCCCGGAGTGTAGGCGAGCGGGCGGCGCGTTGCTACCGCCCCGCCTTCGGCCTTTTTCGAGCCGCGCTCAACCAGCAATGAAATCCGGCTCGCGGCCGCGCCAGTAGCGCGCCCGCAGGCGCGGCGCGATGGCCCACGAGATCGGCGCGGCGAGCACGAAGCTCAGCACGATCATGATCGGCAGTGCCACGAAGGCGTTGGCACTGAGCGCGGGGATCATCAACACCGCAATCAGCCCGGCACCGAACAAAACTGCATTGACCATCAGGCTGACCAGGGATGCGATGCCGAGCCGTGTTTTCAGGTCGCGTGACATGGTCTGGTTCCTTGCTTGTCCGCCCTGTCAATTCGCGAGGCGCGGGCGAGGTTCCGGTCACACCAGGTCGTGATAGTCGGGATGGCGGTTGATGTAGGCGCGCACGAAGGAACACAGCGGCACCACCTTGCGGCCCTCGCGGCGAACCTCATCGAGCATGCCCTTCACGAGCGCCGAACCGACGCCGCGGCCTTCGACCGCGCGCGGCACTTCGGTGTGCGTGATGGTGATCGTCAAGTCGTCGCGGCGGTAATTGGCGATCGCCAGCCCCGCCGCTGTCTGCAGCTCGAAACGATTGCGGGATGGGTTGTCGCGGACGGTGTCGGTCATGCGTCAGAGGTAAGGCGTGGCCGTGGCGCTCATAAGAGTTTCGTTCAAGCCTTCACCTTGTCGGGTTTCGACATCCACGACACGATCGGCATGGCCGGCAGCACCCAGCCGAGCCCGACCACGGCGTAATAGATCGCGGCAACAAAACCGTTGATGTCGGTGAGCGCCGTTTGCGCCAGGGCCATGGCGATCAGCGCCCACACAATGACGAGGGTGAGCAGCGCAATGGCGCCGATGAATTTGCGCAGGCGGATGGGCATATCATCTCCGAGCGGGCCGCCGGGGCATGCGGCCGCCGGAGTGCGCTTCAGAATGGGCGCTTTGGTCCCATTTGCATGATCCGGCGGGCCTGACTATATGGTCGCCGCGCCCGCCCGCAAGGCTGCTTTTTGCCGCGAGATCATGCCGGAACAGCACACCGATCATTCCTCCGCCGCGCGCCAGTATCGCGCCGTGCGCCTGTGGCTCTATTGCGTCGCGGCCATGATCTTTCTGACGCTGGTGGTCGGCGGCGCAACGCGGCTGACCGAATCCGGGCTGTCGATTACCGAGTGGAGGCCGGTCACCGGCGTTCTGCCGCCCCTGAGCGATGCCGACTGGCAGGCCGAGTTCGACAAATACCGGCAGATCCCCCAATACCAGCAGGTCAACAAGGGTATGTCGCTCGATGCCTTCAAGACGATTTTCTATTGGGAGTGGGGGCACCGCCTGCTGGCACGCGTTACCGGCTTCGTGTTTCTCGTCCCGTTCCTGTTCTTCCTCGCGCGCGGCATGATTCCGCGCGGGCTCAAGACGCGGCTGTGGCTGATCTTCGCCGGCGGCGCGACTCTCGGTGCGGTCGGTTGGTGGATGGTGACGTCGGGACTGGCCGGTTCTGGTCTCACCAGCGTATCGCAGTATCGGCTGGCGTTTCATCTGACATTGGCCTGCGCCGTCTATTACGCGGTGGTGTGGACCGCGCGCGGACTGTTGCCGCAAGCCGCGCCGGCGGCGCCGCGACTGCGCCTTACGGCGCTGGCGCTGGCTTTGATGGTGCTGTTCCAGATCTATCTCGGCGCGCTGGTTGCCGGCCTCGATGCGGGACTCATCTACAACACCTGGCCGCTGATCGACGGTTCGTTCATCCCGGGGACGGGGCGGCTGTGGCATATCGATCCGGCCTGGCGCAATCTGTTCGAGAACACGCTGACCGTGCAGTTCGTGCACCGCATGGCGGCCTATGCGATCTGGCTGGTGGCGGCCTGGCACGCTTATGATGCCTGGACGAGCCGGCGCGCGGTGGTTGGCGCACTCATCGTGTTCGCGACGATCACGGCGCAGGCGGTGCTCGGCATTCTGACGCTGCTGCATCAAGTGCCGCTGTCGCTGGCCATCGCGCATCAGGCCTTCGCGGTGGTCGTGCTCACTGTCGCGGTTGTTCATGCGCAGCGCCTGTCGGCGCGGGCCGCCGTGCGGGCGTTGAAACCGGTGGAGCAGGCTGGATGATCGACGTCAAATTCGACGACGGCATTGCGGTGGTGACGCTGGGCCACGGCAAGGCGAATGCGCTGGACATCGAATTCTGCCAGGCAATGGCGGTGCTGTTTTCTCAGTTGCGGGATAAGGCCGAGATCAAGGCGGTGATTCTGACCGGCCAAGGCAAGATGTTTTCCGCCGGCGTCGATCTCAAGCGCCTGAGCGACGGCGGTGTGGATTACGTGACGCGCTTCCTGCCGACCTTGCATGCACTTTATGACGCGGTGTTCTTCTTCCCAAAGCCGGTGATCGCCGCCATCAACGGCCACGCCATTGCGGGCGGCGCGGTGCTGGCGGCCTGCGCCGACCGCCGCGGCATGGCGGCGGCAGGGGGCAAAATCGGCATCACCGAACTGCAGGTCGGCGTGCCGCTGCCGGCGCTGGCCTTCGAGATCGTGCGCGCCGCGGTGCCGTCGCGCTACCTGTCCGAGTTCGCGCTCGGCGCCGGCACCTATGTCACCGCCGAGGCGCTGGCCAAAGGCTGGGTCGACGAAGTGGTCGAGGGCGGGGAACTGATGCCGCGCGCCCTGCGCCTCGCGAAGTTCCAGGCCGCAATGTCGCCGGAAGCCTTCGCCCAGACCAAGGCGCAGATCCGCCAGCCGGTGGCCGATGCTTACGCGGCGCATGGTCCGGCGACGGACGAGAAGGTCACGGCGATCTGGACGAAAGAAGCGACGCTCCGGCGTGTGGCGATCTATGTGGCGAAGACGCTGACCAAGACGCCTAGCGCGCCCGGATCGGTGCATTGAAGGCGACGCCATCGTCGGCGCGGTCATACGAAAAGTGCCACCACTCGCGCTTGTAGTTGGTGAAGCCGCGGTGACGCATGGCGTCGAGCAGGATGCGGCGGTTGGCCGCCTGCGCCGGGGTTATCGAGGCGTTGGCGGTGTGGCTCTTCACATCGAAGCAGTCGAAGGCCGTCCCCATGTCGAGGCTGTCGTCCGGCGCGCCCTCCGCGGCCGGCGCGGTGCAGGCGCCAAAGCGCGCTGCCGGATCAAACGGGGCGATAGGCGCGGCGTTCAGCGGCACCGCTGTGAGATCGACGGCAACCCCGCGCGAATGGGCCGAGCGGTTCGAGATGTAGCCGAGCGCGAATAGTTTCGATTTGTCGAGCTTCGGATAGAAGCGTGACGTGTCCGGCGTCGCGTTCGCATTGCGCGCCCAGGCGGCCATGGCAGCGACGGCGCGCGGCGGGCGGTAGCAGTCATAGACCTTCAGCGTGTAGCCGGCCTTGGCAAGATCGGCCTGTACCCGTTTGAGCGCCAGTGCCACGGGCCGACGAAGCATGCATTCTGCCGCGTCATAGCCGGGCAGCGGCCGGCCGGTGAAGTTGTTCGCCCCGGCATAGCGCATGTCCTGGCGGATGCTCGGATCGATGTCGCGCAGATGGACCAACGGCGCCTGCGCCTGCGCCGCCGGGGCAGTGAGGGCCGTCATTACCAATGCAATGACGGCCCGCCGCATACGATGTGCCTTACATCAGACCCTGATCGAGGTCCGCGATGATGTCGGCCACGTCCTCGATGCCGATCGACAGGCGCACCACGTCCGGGCCGGCACCGGCGGCGATCTTCTGCTGGTCGGAGAGCTGCCGGTGCGTGGTCGAGGCCGGGTGAATGATCAGCGACTTGGTGTCGCCAATATTGGCCAGATGCGAGAACAGCTTGACGTTCGACACCAGCTTGACGCCGGCCTCGTAGCCGCCCTTTAGGCCCACGGTCATCACCGCGCCGCAACCTTTGGGGACGTACTTCTTGGCCAGTGCATGATACTTGTCGCCGGGCAGGCCGCCATAGCTGACCCACGCGACGTTCGGGTGCTTGGACAGGAATTCGGCGACCGCGAGCGCGTTGTCGCAGTGACGCTGCATCCGCAGCGGCAGCGTCTCGATGCCGGTCGATAGCAGGAAGGCGTTGAACGGCGACAGCGCCGGGCCGAGGTCGCGCAGGCCGAGCACGCGGCATGCGATGGCGAAGGCGAAATTGCCGAAGGTTTCGTGCAGCACGATGCCCGCGTATTCCGGACGCGGCTCGCACAGCATCGGATACTTCTTGTCGCGCGACCAGTTGAAGGTGCCGGCATCGACGATGATGCCGCCAATCGAGTTGCCGTGACCGCCCAGGAATTTGGTGACCGAATGCACCACCACGTCGGCGCCATACTCGATCGGCTTGCACAGATAGGGCGTCGCCAGTGTGTTGTCGACGATGAAGGGCACACCGGCCTTGCGGGCAATAGCGCCGATCGCCTCGAGGTCGGTAACGGTGCCGCCGGGATTGGCAATCGATTCGACGAAGATCGCCTTGGTCTTCGGCGAGATGGCGCGCTCGAAGGACGAGACATCGTCCGGATCGGCCCACACCACGTTCCAGCCGAAGCTCTTGAAGGCGTGGTTGAACTGGTTGATCGAGCCGCCATATAGCTTCTTGGAGGCGACGAACTCGTCGCCCGGCATCAGCAGCGTCTGCATGACGATGACCTGAGCGGCATGGCCGGACGCCACGGCAAGCGCGGCAGTGCCGCCTTCGAGCGCTGCGACGCGCTCTTCGAGAACGGCGCAGGTCGGGTTGCCGATTCGGGTGTAGATGTTGCCGAAGGCCTGGAGGCCGAACAGCGAGGCGGCGTGATCGACGTCGTCGAACACGTAGGACGCGGTCTGGTAGATCGGGGTGGCGCGGGCGCCGGTGGTCGGATCGGGCTTGGCGCCGGCGTGGACGGCCAGCGTGTCAAATCCGGGGGTGCGTTCGGCGTCGGCCATGAGGTTTCCTCGTGTCGTGGGGGTGACCCGGCCAGATGGCCGGCGAATTGGGCGCGATTAAACGGGGGCGATGGGCCGCGCGTCAAGGCGGCCTATCGACCGGGGTAAAATGACCATACCGGGATTGTCTGACGAAAATTCGTTTCGAGCCGTGCGCGGCTCTCAGTCGTTCTTTTTCTCGCCGGCTTGGCTGAGACCCATGCGCTGGAAGCCGCCCCCGAGATTCTGCGCGCGCTTGTTCGACAGAGTGCGCGAGTTGATTCCCATCCAGGAGATTTCGGAGGACAGGCGGCCGTACTCGATCTTGGGGCAGCGATCCATCACCACCTTGAGGCCTGCGGCTTCCGCCATCGCCGCGGCTTCGTCGTTGCGGATGGTGAGTTGCATCCAGATGACGGCGGGCTTCGGCGTCAGCCTGAGCGCTTCCTCGACGATCGGCGTCACGAATTGCGGCGCGCGGAAGATGTCGACCATGTCGATCGGCTCCGGCACCTCTGACAGGGAAGCGTAGCAGGTCTGCCCCAGGAACTCCTTGCCGGCATGGCCCGGATTGATCGGGATCACCTTGAAGCCGCGCTCGAGCAGATACTTGAAGGCGAAATAGCTCGGCCGCGCTGTGTTCGGCGAGAAGCCGACCATGGCGATGGTTTTCACGGTGTTGAGAATGCCTCGGATGTAACTGTCGGGGTAGGAGTCGTGGTTCATTTCACTCACCGGTCATTCCGGGGTGGCGCGAATGCGCCGGACCCGGAATCCAGCCCCGTCACGAGGCTGTAGCTGGATTCCGGGTTCGCGCTTGCAGCGCGCCCCGGAATGACAAGACCTTTAGCTTGTTTCGCCCCACTCCGCCAACAGCGCCTTCAGCCGCGTGTTCTCGGCCTGCAGTTCGGCGATTTTGCGGGTGACGCCGCCCATCGCCTCGGCGATCTCGGCCTCGGTGAAGCGGGTGACGATGTGCTGCGAGCAGTTAACGTCCCAGGCCTCGATCGTGAACAGAATGGCGCGCTCGGGCCTGGCCTTGTAGCCGGCGTCGAACAGCTTCTCGACCAGCGCTGCATCGTTCTCGACGACGCGGGCGCGGCCCCACAGCTTGATGCGCTGGCGCCGCGCCGGATCGAGCAGGAACAGAAAAGCGCGGTCGTTCTCTGAGAGATTCGCCAGCGTGATGTACTGGCGGTTGCCGCGATAGTCGGCGAAGCCGAGCGTCTTCTCGTCAACGACCTTGATGAAGCCCTTGGGCCCGCCGCGGTGCTGAATATAGGGCGCGCCGTCCTTGGTGGCGGTGGCTAGAAACGCGGTGTCCTGCTCGGCGATGAAGGTGGCAAGCTCCGGGGTGACCGTATCGGGAAAACCCTCGGCGAGGCGCGGCGCGTAGGCTCTGGCCGAGCCGCGCTCGGCCTGCGCCTGTTGCGCCGCGGGCGTGAAAACGATCGACGCGTTGTTCATGGAAGAGCCGCCCTCCGGATCGCGCGAGGCGCCATAGTTAGGTACGCCCGTCGCCGATACAAAGGGTGGCCCGGGTCAAGCCGCCGTGAACGACGGCTATTTCTTCGCGTCGGCGACCACCTTCTTGCAGGCCTCCGACAGCTTGCCGTTGTTCTTGGACAGGCAGGCGAGGACGCGGCCGCCGCCCGGCATGGTGCCCTTGCAGAACTGATCGTAGTCGCCCTTGCAAGCGGCGCGCTGTTCGGCGCTGAATTCCTGCGCTGAGGCGGCGGAGACGGCGGCAAGCGCAATAGCGGCGGCAAAAGCAAGACGGATCATCGACAATTTCTCCGGTTTGAGGTTCTTGATTGCTTTTTTTGAATGCTACTTGTCTTCCCAGGTCGGCGTGCGCTTCTCGATGAAGGCGCAAATGCCTTCCTCGGCATCGCGCGCCATCATGTTCTCGGTCATGACTTCGGAAGCGTAGGAATAGGCCGCCGCCAGTGACATCTCGGCCTGGCGATAGAAGGCTTCCTTGCCGACCTTCAGCGTATAGGACGATTTCGCGGCGATCTTCTTCGCCAGCGTGATCGCCTCGGCGCGCTCGTGGCCGGCGGGCACGACGCGATTGATCAGACCGATCTCGGCGGCACGGTCCGCCTCCACCATGTCGCCGGTGAGCAGCATTTCCATCGCATGCTTGCGCGGCACGTTGCGGGAGAGGGCGACCATCGGCGTCGAGCAGAACAGGCCGATGTCAACGCCGGGCGTGGCGAACTTCGCCGCGTTCGACGCGACGGCAAGATCGCAGCTCGCAACGAGCTGGCAGCCGGCGGCGGTGGCGACGCCCTGTACGGCGGCAATCACCGGCTTGGGCAGATTGACGATCTGCTGCATCATGCCGCTGCAGATGGTCATGATCTGGTGGAAATAGGCGCGGCCGCCATCAGCGTCGCTGCGGCGCGCCGTGAGCTCCTTCAGATCGTGACCGGCACAGAAGCCCGGGCCGTTGGCGGCGAGCACGACCGCGCGGACCGAGGCGTCGGCGGCAGTCGCCGACCAGGCTTCCGACAGCGCGATCAGCAAACCTTCGGACAGCGAGTTTCGCGCCTGCGGCCGGTTCAAGGTGAGGATCGCAATGGGACCGTCGCGCTCGACCAGCAGGACTGTCTTGTCGATTTCGCGGGCGGTTTCGATGTTCATGCGCGGCGTTTCCTTAGGGGCAGAAGCGAGCGTACCATAGTCCCGGACGCCGAGCCTGCAAAGCGGCGGAACGGTCGCGGCGGCGCTGGCGTTGGGTTCCGAACAGGAGCGCGCACCATGTCGAAAAAGATCCGCAAGGTTTCGCATCCGCGGCGGCGCAAGACGAAGACGCGCAGCAGCCGGCGCTGGTCGCAGCGCGTCACGGAGACGAGCGATGCGCTGACGCTCGAGGAGGGCGTGTTCAAAAAGCCGACGCCGCGCCAGATCGCGCTGTCTCTCAAGCGCTCGGCCGACCGCAGCAAGAGGCGCAAGGCCGATCCCTATCGCTCGGCGATGTCGATGCTCACCTTCTACATCAACCGCGCCGGCAAGGGCCTGTCGAAGAGCCGCAAGCAGAAGCTCGAGAAAGCCAAGGACGCGCTGCGCGAGGTTTACGGGAAGGGGTGAGATCATACGGTTGTGAGCAGGTGAGGTGTGTAGGGTGAGCTGAGCAACGCGAAGCCCGTTAGTTTCCGTCATTCCGGGGCGCGGCCGTTGAGGCCGCGAGCCCGGAATCCATATCCCCTGTGCTGCGGCGTATGGATTCCGGGTTCGCGTTGCGCGCGCCCCGGAATGACGGGCTACGGACGTGCGTCATCGCCCGCATTCTTTGATCGGCCCCGGGCAGGCCGCAGTCCCAAACCTTCATTCCATCGCCCGTCGATAAAACGAGGGCGCGCGGAACGCCGGGGCCCGAACGACCCCGCAGCCCTGTGTACGA
>JAEZEY010000375.1 GCA_023432845.1 Pseudomonadota bacterium | reverse complement strand
GTTCTGGCGCGGCCCTGCGGCGTGGCAATATCGCGGGCGTCGAGCGTGGCATGGACCGTCGGCCCCATCAGCGGCCCCTTGATGGTGCCGTCGAAGGCCAGCCGGCCGATCTCGGCGCCGCCGGCGGCGGTCTTGTCGCCGGCATTAGGCAGTGAGCGCACGGTGATGGCGATATCGGCGATCTGGTCGGCCGTGAGCCCGCCATTGATATCGAGGCGCGCCGTCTGTGAGGCGACCGTCAACGGCGAGATCGCGATGGCGCCGCTGTCGGCAAAACTGATGCTGCCATTGAGCTGCGTCGTGCCGGCGAACACCGGCGCGGCAAGCGAGGGCAGCAGGCCTTCGATGCGCGAGGCCATGTCGACGGTCAGCCGGCGTTGATTGTCGACACGGCGGATCTGCGCGCTGCCATTGGCGCCGATGTCGTCGCCGGCGGCGAAGGCGAGCTGCGCGTTGAATGAATCGAGCGTACCGTTGCCGTCGAGGGTCAGTTTGACCGGCGGCCGGCCCGGAATATTGAGGGCGTGCGCAGCGATGCCACCCGCCGGCTCGTCGACCGACAGGTTGAGCGTCAGCCGCTGCCCGTCCGGCACCAGGTCTACGCGCGCCGCCAGTGTGCCGGCGGCATCGAGACGGCGGGCGTCGAAGCGCAGGTTGAGGCCTTCGACCGGATTGCCGAGCGTGGCGGAGCCGGTGGCCGATACACTAGCGCCGGTGCCGAGGACCGGCGTACCGAGCGCGAGTTCCTTCAGGCTGAAGTCCTTGATCTCGACCTTGAGCGGCAGCTCAGGCAGCAGGGGCTCGTCGGAGACGGCCTCGGGCTGCTCGTTCGGCAGCGCGGGGCGCAGATAGCGCACGGTGCCGATCTCGAGTCTGTCGATCTGCAAGCGGCGGAACAGCAGCGCCGAGCGCGTCCAGTTGAACCGCACCCGGTCGATCTCGAGCCAAACGCCATCGCGGTCGGCGATCTTGATGTCGCTGATGGTGGAGTCGGACAGCAGCGCGCCTTGCACCAAACCGATTGATACCCGCGACGTTGGTGTCGAAAGCGCGCGGGACAGGAAGCTCGACAGGATGCCCTTGTCGTCGTCGGCGCTTCGGCCGGTCAGCGTCGAGACCAGGAGCGCCGCGCCCGCCAGCAGACAGACGCCAAAGCCGATCCCTAGGGTTGCGCGCCTTATCTGCATGTCAGAACGCCTGTCCGATGCCGATATAGAGCGCCCAGCGGTTGTCGCCGTCGCGCCGGTTGAGCGGCATGGCGACGTCAACGCGGATGGGGCCGACGGCGGTGTAATAGCGGAAGCCGAGGCCGGCGGAGTAACGCAGCGCCTGGCTGAAATCAGGATAAGCGGGCTCGAACGCGCCGCCGGCGTCTAAGAACGGCACCAGGCCGATGGTGTCGGTGATCTTGATGCGGCCTTCGACCGAGGCTTCGAACAGGCTGCGGCCGCCGATCACTTCGCCCGTCGGGCCGAGCGGGCTCAGGCTGCGGAAGCGATAGCCGCGCACCGAGCCGCCGCCGCCGGCGTAGAAGCGATGCGTCGAAGGAATGTCGCCGAGCGATGCGCCGGCGACCGAGCCGAGGCCGACACGGCCGGCGAGGATGTAGCGCGCCTCGTCGTCGAGTGCGTAATAGGTCGAGGCCTGCGCCCGGCTTTCGACGATGCCGACCGACGAACCTAGAAATTCGGGATAGGCGGCGAGCGACCCGGTGGCGCGGATGCCCCTGGTCGGATCGAGCGGACGGTCGGTGGAATCATAGGTCACCGCGGCCTGCGCGCCGAACAGGCTGTAGTCGATGGTGCCGAGTGAGTCGCTGGTGGTGCCGCGCTCGCCGGTGATGCCGAACTGCACCGAGAAGGTGTCGGTGAAGCGATGGCGGATCGCGGCCGAGCCCATCGTGCGCTTGCTGCTGTAGCCGCCAAAGACGTCACCGCCGGTGTTGTCGCGTTCGACCATGCCGTCGAGCAGCAGATCGTTGCGCGTTCCGTACAGGCCCGGTTTGATGAAGCTCGCGCGAAAGCGGCCGCCGAGATCGGCGAGCTCGAAGTCTCTCAGGTTGTCGAGAGCGCGCGAATTGGTGCGCGGCGGTACAAACAGGTCGCCTTCCAGCCGCAAGCTCTCGGCACCGCCGAACAGGTTGCGGTGCTGCCAGTAGGCGCGCAGCGCCGGACCATCGAGCGTCGAGTAGCGGGCTGACAGGCCGACGACACGCGGCTTGCGGTCTGTGACTTCGGCATCGATCGGCAGCTGACCGTTGGCGTCGAGGCGATCCGGCTCGCGCATGCGCACCGAGCTGATGGCCGGCAGCGTGAGTACCGACTTGCGCGATGCTGCCAGAGCGGCAGGCGAATAAGGATCGCCGGGTTCGATGTAGATCATCGAGCGCACGACCTTTGGGTCGACATTCGATTTGCCGGACACGGTGACCGGGCCGAAGGGCGCGCGCTGGCCGGTGTCGATGGCGATCTCGACATCCATCACGTCGTCACGGTGGAAGACGACGGGGTGAACCCTGGTGACCTTGGTGAGCGGATAAGAGAGGCTGCGGAAGTGATCGACCAGCGCGGCTTCCGCGGCGCGAATGTCGGCGGCGCGCGCGGGATCGCCCGGCTTCAGCTTGACCACCCGCGGCGGCAACTGGTCGTCAGAGAAAGGCCGGCGCGTGCGCGCATTGATGATGCTGATGGTGCGCAACCGAAACAGCGGACCGGGCTCGGCAATCACCTTGACCGGCACGGCTTCGCGCGCGCGGAAGCTTTCCGCGGCCCGCGCGACGCTGGGCGGCGTCTCGCGGCCGAGCCTGAGCGGCCGGCCCG
>JAEZEY010000350.1 GCA_023432845.1 Pseudomonadota bacterium | reverse complement strand
GGCCCAGCTTAATGAACGTGGCGCGAAGGCCGAGCAGCGCATCGTGCCCGGCGGCCATGGTCTGACGCAGGCGGATGTCAATCTGACGGCGGCGTTCATGAAGAACATTGCCGCGAAAGCGCCGGCGCTCTGAGCAATTTGGAAAGCGCAGTACAACCCAGCGTCATGGCCGGGCTTGTCCCGGCCATCCACGCCTTCCCGGCTGCACGTTATGTTTGAAGATGTGGCCTGGCTCGTAGCCGGTCGGCAGAAACGCCGTTCTTCTAACGGTTATAACCGGCGTTACGGGCCTACTTCCCCGGCCAGCCGCGCATCGCCAGGTTCGCTACCTTGTGCAGTTCTTCGGCGGAAGCGCCGGCAGCGGCGCGCACCGAAATGCCGTCCAGCACAGTCATGAAATAGCGGGCGAGGTCGCTCGGCTCGATATCGTCCGGCAATTCGCCCTCGGCTTTCGCCTTGGTGAAACGCTCGAGCAGCATCGCTTCCGCCTCGGCGCGCTTCGCGCGCAGATGCCCGCCTAGCACCTGGTCGCAATCCGCAGTCGACAACTTCACCAGCATGCAGCAGTTCGGGTTGCTTTCCGCGGCGTAAAACTCAATGACGCGGTCAAACAGCCGCTCCATCATCGCCCGCGCGGTAGGCTCCTTCATCAGCTCGACCCAGACCTGCTTGCGAACCTCGGCGTACCGGTCGAGCGCGGCGTGAAACAGCTTCTCCTTGTTGCCGAAGGCGGCATAGAGACTCGGTGGGCTGATACCCATCGCCTGGGTCAGTTCGGAGATCGAGGTACCCTCGTAGCCATTGCGCCAGAACACGTCCAAGGCCTTGTCCAAGGCCTTTTCCGTATCGAATTCTCGGGGTCTACCCATTGTAGCCATTGAAGAATTTCCCTCTCTCAGCCGTTTCCCCACAACCCGGCTTTATTTTTGTAACAAGGGCTATATAAGTCCCTTGACTATCCGTTCCAGCCGGTACATCTGTAGCGCTCGTTACAGAACTTACATACGTGCCGATTGGAGCATTTGCAATGAAAAAGGGACCTTCTCGTGCGCGCCTCTGGGGCGCTGGGCTGGTTGCCATCACGGTCGTCGCGGCGGCAGGCGCCTATTTGCTGCTGCCGATGACGGACAACCCGGGCAAGGCGGTGGCCGCCGCGCCGCCGCCCGCCGCGCCGGTCTCCGTCGCGATCGTCGAGCCGAGATCCGTCAAGCTCTGGGATGAGTTCTCGGGCCGCCTCGAAGCGGTCGAGCGCGTCGATATCCGTTCGCGCGTGTCCGGCGCGGTCGAGTCGGTGCATTTCCGCGAAGGCGCCCTCGTCAACAAGGGCGACATCCTCATCACCATCGATCCGGCCCCCTACAAGGCCGAGGTGATGCGGGCGCAAGCGCAGCTGGCGGCGACGCAGGCGCGTTCGGCGCTGACACAGACTGATCTCGAGCGCGGCAGGCAGCTCATCGATTCGCGCACCCTGTCGCAGCGCGATCTCGATCAGCGCGAGAACGCGGCGCGCGAGGCCGAAGCCAATGTGCGTGCGGCGCAGGCGAGCCTTGAGGCGTCGCAGCTCAATCTCGACTACACCAAGATCCGCGCGCCGGTTGCCGGCCGCGTTGGCCGTCTCAATGTCACCGTCGGCAATCTCGTCGCCGCGGGCGCCTCGGGGCCGGTCCTGACCACCCTCGTCTCGGTCAATCCGATCTATGCGAGCTTCGACGCCGACGAGGCTTCGATCCGCCGCGCGCTCGGCTCGCTGCCGACGCAGGCAGCGCGTAACGAGATCGACCGCATTCCGGTGCAGATGATCCTGGGCGACAGCGATACGCCGCGACAGGGCAAGCTGCAGTTGATCGACAACCAGATCGCCACGACCACCGGCACGGTGCGTGTGCGCGCGGTGTTCGACAACAGCGACGGCGCCTTGATCCCGGGCCAGTTCGCTCGCCTTTTCCTCGGCCGTGCCGACGACAAGCCGGTGCTGCTGGTCAGCGAGCGCGCCATCGGGACCGACCAGGACAAGCGTTACGTGCTGGTCGTCGACAAGGACAAGAAGGCCGCCTATCGCGAAGTCGCCCTTGGCTCGGCGGTCGATGGCCTGCGCGTCATCAGGGACGGCCTGTCGGCCGGCGACCAGGTGATCGTTTCGGGTCTGATGCGCGTACGCCCCGGCGCCCCGGTCGAGCCGAAGCTGGTGCCGATGCTCGCCTCCAACGACCAGACGAACCGCCAGTAACGGCGGTTCGCTTCCGCTTCTTTTTTCTCGATCGCTGCTGAACAGCTGGTGCTGTCATGAATTTCTCACGCTTCTTTATCGACCGGCCGATTTTCGCCGGCGTGCTGTCGGTGCTCATTTTCCTGGCCGGCCTGCTGGCGCTGCGCTCAATGCCGATCTCGGAATATCCGGAAGTGGTGCCGCCCTCCGTCGTGGTCCGCGCCACCTATCCGGGCGCCAATCCGCGCGTCATCGCCGAGACGGTGGCGACGCCCATCGAGGAAGCCGTCAACGGCGTCGAAGGCATGCTCTACATGAACAGCCAGGCGACGACCGACGGCGCGATGAACCTGACCGTCACCTTTGCGCTCGGCACCGATCCCGACAAGGCGACGCAGCTCGTGCAGAACCGCGTCGCGCAGGCCGAAGCCCGCCTGCCCGAGGAAGTGCGCCAGCTCGGCATCACCACGACCAAGAGCTCGCCCGATCTCACCATGGTCGTGCACTTGCTGTCGCCGAACGGCCGCTATGACATGACCTATCTGCGCAACTACGGCATCCTCAACGTGAAGGATCGCCTGTCGCGCATTCCGGGCGTCGGCACCGTGCAGCTGTTCGGCGCCGGCGATTACGCCATGCGCGTCTGGCTCGATCCGCAGAAGATCGCGGCCCGCGGTCTGTCGGCCGGCGACGTCGTGCGCGAAATCCGGGCGCAGAACGTTCAGGCCGCCGCCGGCATCGTCGGCGCCTCCCCTGGCGTTCCCGGGCTCGATCTGCAACTGTCACTGAATGCGCAGGGCCGCCTCGACAGCGTCGAGGAGTTCGGCGACATCATCGTCCGCAGCGGCGCCGACGGCCAGGTCACCCGCCTCAAGGACATCGCCCGACTCGAACTCGGTTCGGCCGACTACTCGCTGCGCTCGCTGCTCGACAACAAGGACGCCGTCGCCATCGGCATCATGCAGGCGCCCAGCTCCAACGCGCTCGATATTTCCAGCAACGTCCGCAAGGTCATGGCCGAGTTGAAGCCCACCATGCCGGACGGCGTCGATTACGCCATCGTCTACGACCCGACGCAGTTCATCAGCGCCTCGATTGAGGCCGTGGTGCACACCCTGCTCGAAGCCATCGTGCTGGTCGTGCTCGTCGTCATCCTGTTCCTGCAGACCTGGCGCGCCTCGATCATCCC
>JAEZEY010000321.1 GCA_023432845.1 Pseudomonadota bacterium | reverse complement strand
CATTCACCAGCGTGCCGGTGGCATGGCCCGCCGCGGGATGCACCACCAGTCCTGCCGGCTTGTCGATGACGATCAAGTCGTCGTCCTCGTAGACGATGGCGAGCGGGATATTCTCTCCCGCCGGCGTGGCGTCCTGCGGCGGCGGCAGGTTCACCGTGATGACGTCGCCGGATTTGACCTCGGCCGAGGGATCAAGGATGGTGCGCGCCGCTTCGGCGCTTTTGGCGCTGGCAGGCTGGACGCTGACCTGGCCGTCCAGAATCAATGCTTTGAGCCGCGAGCGCGACAGCGCCGGAATGCGCGCCGCAAGCAGGCGATCGAGCCGCGTGCCGGTGTCCTCGACGGCGACGCTGACGGTTTCGGTGCTGCTGTCCATTCCGTCTCTATATAGAGAACCGGTTGAATCCTGAACCCGAAGGTGCCGATGTCGTCCTCCGAGCCCGATGCCGAAAAGCCGTTAACGCCCGAGCAGGAAGCCGCCGTCGCCAAGGTGCGCCGGCTGATGATGATCTCGTCGGCGACTCTGGTGGTCGGCATGGCCGCGGTGTTCGGCGTCATCGGTTACAAGGTCTACACTTCGGGCGACAGGCCGTCGGCCGCCGATACGGACGCGCCGCGGCCGGTGGTCGAGGCGATGGACAGTCTGCCGCCCGGTGCTCGCGTCGTCGGCACTGCGATCGGCGAGGCGCAGATCGTGGTGACCATCGAGGCCGGCGGCGCCACCGAACTGCGCACCTACGATCCCGACACGCTGCGTCCGCTCGGCCGGCTGCGGCTCACGCCGCAGCCATAGCCGCGGCACGGCTTGGGCGGCGCAGCGCTTGCGCTGGCGGCCGATCGCGGCTATCTCGGGGGCTCTTTCCTGGCCTCAGCTCCCTTCGTCTAGCGGCCCAGGACGTCGCCCTCTCACGGCGAAAACAGGGGTTCGAGTCCCCTAGGGAGCGCCAGCCATTTTCAGCCAATCAGCTTTGTCGGTCACGCCGAATGCCGCAGCCTGCTCGCCGCGCGGGCGCGGCTTTCGATCGCGTTCCAGGCGCCGTCTCTGATCGCGGCCGGCGGTGCGATCCAGGAGCCACCAACGGCAATCACCCTCGGATGCGCCAGCCATTCGGCGGCGTTGGCCTCGCCGATGCCGCCGGTCGGGCAATAAGTGACCGAGGGGAAGGGCCCGGCCAGCGCGTTCAGCGCCGCGAGTCCGCCGGCTGGAACGGCGGGAAAGAACTTCACCACATCGAAACCGGCATTGATGCAGGCCATCAGTTCGGACGCCGTCTGAATGCCCGGCGCATAGGGCAGATCGCCGGCAGCGGCGGCGCGTAGGAGATCGGGCGAACAGCCCGGGCTGATGGCGAAGGCCGCGCCGATGTCTGTGGCGCGGTCAAGATCGGCGGGTGTCAGCACCGTGCCAAGACCGACAATGGCCTCCGGCACATCTGCGATGATCGCTTTGGCCGCGTCGATGGCGGCGTCGGTGCGCAAGGTGATCTCGATCGCGCGCAAGCCGCCACGCACCAGCGCCCGTGCAAGAGGGACGGCATCGGCGGCCTTGTCGATGGTGATGACCGGGATGACCGGCGCGAGTGCGAGAAGCGCTTTGGCGAGCTTCGACGAGTTGTTGATGTTAGCCATGGCCGCGTCCGCTCCTTTTCAGCAAGGCGCGGACCCTGTCCGCAGTCGGAATAGGCGTCACCGCGCCGTAGCCTTCTGTTGATAGCGCGGCGGCGGCGGCCGCATAGTGCCCGGCCTGCTCGATGTCGTCACCGGCGACAATGCGTGCCACGAAAGAGCCGCCGAACGTGTCGCCGGCGCCGGTCGCATCGACGACGTTGCAGGGGTAGGGCGCGATGCGAATGCGGCGGTGGCGATCGGATACCAAGGTGCCCTCGGCGCCGAGCTTGAGCGCGACGATTCTCGCGCCGGCTTCAAGGCAGCGGTCGACGATATGGTCGGGGTCCTTCAGATGGGACAGGTGAATGATATCGTCATAGCTGGGCAGGCAAATATCGGCGAGTGACAGCACATCCCAGATCGTGGCCCGCGCGCGGCCGAGCGGCCACAGCTTGCGGCGGAGATTAGTGTCGAACGAGACCGTGACGCTGTTCTCTCGGGCGTGCTCGACAGCCCGGTAACAGGCGTCGCAGACTGTGGTGGAAATGCCGAGCGAAATGCCGGACAGGTGCAGCACTTTGGCCTGCGCGATGGCGTCGAGCGGCAGGTCGGCGGCGCCGTAACGGCTCGCCGCCGAACCGGTGCGGCAGAAATCGAACTGGTGGCCGTCTGCGCCGTGGCTGACGAAATAGACGCCGGTCGGCGCGTCGGGCGACGTGCGCACATGCGTATCGTCGACGCCTTCACTTTTCCAGAGTTGGCGCAGCAGGGCGCCATTGGTGTCGGCACCGACCGCCGAGATGTAGCCGGTCCGCGCGCCCTGGCGCGCCGCCGCAACCGCGAAGTTGGACGAGTCGCCGCCGCAGCCGCGCAGGAAGGTGTTGCCGCCGCCCTCGCGCGTCTGATTGAACTCTACCATGGGCTCGCCCATGGACAGAATGTCGATCCGTTCCCCCATGCCCCGGTCGGCTCCGGCTTGATTGCGCCAGGTTCTATATCAGGAATTGTGCGACGGGGCGCGGACGATTAGAAGAGCGTCATGACCGAACAGGCAAACGCCCCCTGGCCGACCGAACTGCGCCTGCACAAGGACCGCAGAACTCTGACCGTCGCCTATGACGATGGCGCGCGCTTCGACCTGCCGGCCGAATATCTGCGGGTCAGCAGCCCGAGCGCCGAAGTGCAGGGTCACTCGCCGGATGAGCGGGTGACGGTGCCAGGCAAGCGCAATGTCGAGATCATCGAAGTGCTGCAGGTCGGCAATTATGCGGTGCGGCTGGTGTTCGACGACATGCACTCAACCGGCATTTACGACTGGCCGTACTTGTACCGGCTGGGCCGCGATCACGACAGCATCTGGCAGGATTATCTCGACGAACTGGCCGCCAAGGGGCTGTCGCGCGAGCCGGCGCGACGCTGACGTCTAGATGATGCTCTTGTTGCCGGACTTGCGCGCGAGCGTGTAGCCGAGCATGACCGCTTCGACCAGCATGGCGATCTGCATATTGCGCGGCGACATCGACCCTGCCGCATTGCTCGCCACATTCTGGCGAACGAGGGCGCGGTTGCGCGTGGCGTAGAACACGGCGAGCGCAATGAGCGCGGCGGCGGCGTAAATGCCAGCCATGATCAGATAAGCGTAGAGCGGCCCGTAGACGAATGCGAGCGCCATCAGACCCGCCACGCTCAGATAGTAAAGCGTGACAATCGCGAAGACGACGACCAGCGCGGCAAGGATCGCGCGCCTGACGTAGCGCGCGATCAGGGCGCTGGCGGCGCCTTCGGCGATGTCGGTCAGTCGCATGGCCCGCCTGCTAGCGCCGGGCCACGCCGAACAGAAAGCCAATGCCCGCGGCGATCGCCAGCATGGTGAGCGGGCGGGTCTCGACCTCGTTGACGATCTTCTTGACGGCATCGCCGCCGATCTCCGTCGCCTTGTCGGCGACACTGTCCGAGACCGATTGGGCGTTGTCGCGGACGCGGCCCATGATGCCGGCCAGCGTATCGTTGACGAAATCCGAGATATCGCTTGCGCCGCCCGCGACTTCGCTCTTGGCGGTGCCGCCGAGACGCTGCAGGCGCTTCTCCAGATCGGCCATCAATTCCTTGATGGCTTCGATCTCGTCGGCGGTCGTGGCGATCTTGCTGCGCGTGGACATGATTTCCCTCGAACTAAATGCAGGATTTGGCGGCCTAACGCGCGCACCGCCGGGCTGGTTCCATGTACCGGTCAGCCCGGCAGGTTCGGCTCGTGCTTCGGGAAGATGTGGTGGGCCACCACGAGACCTACGATCAGCAGCGGCACGGCGAGAAACGCGCCGGCCGGTCCCCACAACCAGGTCCAGAACACCAGCGAGAGAAACACGATCAGCGGCGACAAGGTGAGCCGGTGCCCCATGATGCTGGGCGTAATGAAGTGGCCTTCAAGCGAGGTGAAGACGAGATAGATCAGCGGGGCGGCCAGTGCATGCGTGAACGTCGGGAATGACACCAGTCCGACGCCGAGCAGGACCAGCTCCATGATCACCGCGCCGAGATAGGGAATGAAATTCAGGATGAAGGCGAGCACGCCCAATGCCAATGCATTGGGCAAGCCGACGAAATATGCGATGGCGGCCGCGCCCAGGCCGACGACAAAATTGATGATTGTGACCACGCTCAAATAGCTGGTCAGCTGATGCTCGATATCGTTCCAGATCTTGAGCGTGCGCAGCCGCGCTTCGGGATCGTTGAAACGCACGACGAGCGCGCGGCGCAGGCCCGACCGGCCGAGCAGGACGAAGAACAGAGTCGCGAAAAAGATAAGGATTTGCCCGATCGCCGGAGTTGCCACCGACAGGACCGGTTGCACGATGGTCATGAGATCAAGACCAGGACTTTTGGCCTGATCCTCGGGCAGGATGGCGTTGCGGAGATCCTGCAGCGCGGCCCACGGGCCATTCAGAAAGTAGAGCCTCTCCTTGAGCAGCCGTCCGATTTCCGGCGCCTTGTCGAGCCAGTCAATGACCGGCGCCGACAACAGCATGACAACGCCGTTGCAGATGACGACGACGAGGACCCAGAGGGTCGTTGCCGTAATCAGCGAGGGTATGCCGGTGCGCTCGGCGCGCACCTGCAAGGAGCCGAGCATCCAGCCGACGACGAATGCGAAGGTCACTGGCAGGAGCACCGGCCGCGCCAGATCGAGCGCGGCGATGAGGGCGATGAAGAAGATGCCGCAGGTTGCGAGCTGCGATGCAAAGGCCCAGCCACCCGCCTCGAACAGGCCGGGCAGGGATTCAGCCGCGCCGCGCCGCTGCGCGGCCTCGCGTTCGCCGGTGCGAATATCCAAGTCGGTGGCCCCCGCATAGCGGACGCCGAGTGCAACAGCGCTCGGCGGTTCCGGACGGAACAACCGCGGGAGCGGCATTTGGTTGCACGGTGGCGCGCTACCGGCGGCGCGGCGCGTTTTTCTCCGCGGCCCGGCGCATGGCTTCGGCCAGGGCCCCGCCGCCCGAAGACTCCGCTGGCTTGCGCGCCGTGAGATTGCGCATCGCCTTGTCGTTGCGCTCGGAGGGCCTCGGCCCCTGCGGGCGCGCCGCGCTGGCTTCGTCGTCGAGGCGCAGGCTGAGCGCGATGCGCTTCCGGCCGACATCGACCTCCAGCACCTTCACTTTCACGATGTCGCCCGGCTTCACCACTTCGCGCGGGTCCTTGATGAAGGTTTTCGACATCGCCGAGATGTGCACCAGCCCATCCTGATGCACGCCGATATCGACGAAGGCGCCGAAGGCGGCGACGTTGGTCACCGCGCCTTCGAGAATCATGCCGGGCTTGAGGTCCTTGAGCGTCTCGACGCCGTCCTTGAACTCCGCTGCCTTGAAGGCGGGGCGCGGGTCGCGGCCGGGCTTTTCCAGTTCGCGCAGGATGTCGGTGACGGTCGGCAGGCCGAAGGTGTCGTCGATGAAATCCTTGGGCGACAGCTTGCGCAGTTCGGCGGTGTTGCCGATCAGCACCTGAATGTTGCTCTTGGTGGCGGCGAGGATACGCCGCACCACCGGATAGGATTCAGGATGCACGCCGGAAGCGTCGATCGGATCCTCGCCGCCCCGGATGCGCAGAAAGCCTGCACATTGCTCGAAGGCCTTGGCCCCCAGGCGCGGCACGTCGAGCAGCGCCTTCCGCGATCTGAACGGGCCGTTGGCGTTGCGATGGGTGACGATGTTGTCGGCCAGCGTCGAGCCGATGCCGGCAACGCGCGCGAGCAGGGGGCCGGACGCGGTGTTGAGATCGACGCCGACGGCGTTGACGCAATCCTCGACCACGGCATCGAGCGCACGCGCCAGCTTGTGCTGGCTGAGATCGTGCTGGTACTGGCCGACGCCGATCGACTTCGGATCGATTTTGACTAGTTCGGCGAGCGGGTCCTGCAGCCGGCGCGCGATCGACACCGCCCCGCGCAAGGTCACGTCGAGGCTCGGCAACTCCTGCGAGGCGAATTCGGAAGCCGAATAGACCGAGGCGCCGGCCTCCGACACCACGATCTTGGACAATTTTCGCTCCGGCCCGAGCAGCTTGACGAGTTCGCTCGCCAGTTTGTCGGTCTCGCGCGAGGCGGTGCCATTGCCGATCGCAATGAGCTCAACATTGTGCGCGACGGCGAGCTTGCCGAGGATGGCGAGCGCCTCGTTCCACTGGCGCTGCGGCTCATGCGGATAGATGACGCTGGTGGCGACCACCTGACCGGTGGCGTCCACCACCGCGACCTTGACGCCGGTGCGATAGCCGGGATCGAGGCCGAGCGTCGCGCGCGGGCCTGCGGGAGCGGCGAGCAGCAGATCGCGCAGGTTCGCGGCGAAGACGCGTACCGCTTCTTCCTCTGCGGCGTTCCACAACCGCAGGCGCAGATCGATATTCATGTGGGCGCGGATCTTGGTGCGCCAGGCCCAGCGCACCGTCTCCATGAGCCAGCGATCGGCGGGACGGCCGTGATCCGAGACGTTGAAGCGATGCATGATCTTGAGTTCGTAGGTATTCGGCACGCCCGCCGCGGTCGGCACCGGCTCGTCCTCGAACTGCAGGCTCAGCACGTCTTCCTTCTCGCCGCGAAACAGCGCCAGAATGCGATGCGACGGGAGTCTGGTGAAGGATTCGCCGTAGTCGAAATAATCGGCGAATTTCGCGCCGGCCTCGGCCTTGCCGTCGCGCAGCTTCGAGACGAGGCGGCCTTGCGTCCACAATGCCTCGCGCAAGGTGCCGATGAGGTCGGCATCCTCGCCGAAACGCTCGACGAGAATGGCGCGGGCGCCGTCGAGCGCGGCCGCGACGTCGGCGACCAGCTTGTCGGCGTTGACGTAAGACGCGGCGGCCGTCTGCGGATCGGTTTGCGGCTCCGACAGCAACAGGTCGGCGAGCGGCTCGAGCCCGGCCTCCTTGGCGATCTCGGCCTTGGTGCGCCGCTTCGGCTTGTAGGGCAGATAGATGTCCTCGAGGCGGCCCTTGTTGTCGGCCGCCATGATCTGCGCCTCGAGCGCGGCATCGAGCTTGCCCTGCTCGCGCACCGACTTGAGGATGGCCTCGCGGCGGTCCTCCAGCTCGCGCAGATATTTCAACCGTTCGTCGAGCGTGCGCAGTTGCGCGTCGTCGAGGCCGCCCGTCACTTCCTTGCGATAGCGCGCCACGAACGGAACCGTGGCGCCGCCATCGAGCAGTTCCACCGTCGCCTGCACCTGTTCGACGCGGACGGACAACTCGGTGGCGATGCGGCGGAAGATCGGTTCGGACATGGACGACACTCGCAAGGACGATTCAGCGGGCGGTGCTTATCGCCTGCGGTAGCCTGTGGGGGCAACCGCTTCGCGTGTCGCTCCTGTGGAGAGTGCGCAGTACGTCGCAAGCGAGGTCATAGTCGCCAACAAAAAAGCCCGCTCGCGCGGGCCTCGGAAGCAACGATGTAATGCTGCCAATGGTGGGCGGTATAGGGATTGAACCTATGACCCCACCCGTGTGAAGGGTGTGCTCTCCCGCTGAGCTAACCGCCCGGCCATTCAGCCGGGCGATATAAGGAAGGCGGCGGCGGGGTGTCAAGCGAAGCGGCGCAATCCCGCCGAAAAGCCGCTGAAATCACGGGGCAAATTGGCTCCGCGCCGGCCGTCAGTTCGGTACTTTCTGCTCGTCGGTGGCAAGGCGCGAGGCCTGGGTCTGCAGCGCGCGGATGCGGTCGGCGAGGTTGCCGGACACCTGACCCTCGGTCATGACTCCGGCGGCGGCCGGGGCGCTCCCGGCAACGGCATGGTCGCGCGCGGTCTCGGCGGCGAGGATGGCGTCGATCGGCGAGTTCGGGCCTTCCAGCGCCGAAGCCAGCCGCGCGATTTCGGCGGCGACGTCGTTGATGCGCTCGCGCATCAGCGAGTTCTCGATGCGCTCGGCATTCCAGTTCTCTTCAGTCTCGCGCTTGAGCGCGCTCATCTCGCGCAGCGCGCGGTCGCGCTCGTCACGGGTCTTCTCAAGCTCGGCCAGCAACTGGCCGTTCTCTGTGCGCAGCTGCTGCGTCGCGGCGCTGGCGCGGGCATCGAGTTCGGCGACGGCGGCGCGCAGGTCGCTCTCGGTCTTGCGAGCGGTTTCCATCTCGCCGCGCATCTGCTTGAGCGCGGCATCGCTCTCGGCGAGGAGACGCATCTGTTCGCCAAGGCGGTTTTCCATGTCGGCGGCGCGGCGGCCAAGGATTTCGGCTTCGGTCGTCTGGGCGACGAGGGCGTGTTCGAGTTCGCCGACGCGGCGGCCGAGGTTCTCGACCTTGCCGCGCTCTTCGGTCAGCTCCTGCGTTGCCGCCTTGAGTTCGACGCGCTCGGCGTCGCGGCGGTCCTCGACAATGCGCAATTCGTTGTTGGCCTCGTCGACGCGGCCCTTGAGCGCTTCGACCTGGGTCTTGAGCGCGACGAGTTCGACCTTCTGCGCCTCATTGATGCTCGTCTGTTCGTCGAACGAGGCGAGCACGCGGGCGACCTCGGCTTCCTTCTCGGTCAGTGCGCGCTGCGCATCCAGCATGGCGCTGGTCTTGACCGCGAATTCCTCTTCGGTGACGCGTAGCTGATCGCGGAGCGCCTTGTCGCGCGCTTCCAGCGCAAAAATGGTGGCGGTCTTTTCACCGAGCTCGATCTTCAAGCGGTTGATGGCATCGCCCTTCTTGCCGAGTTCGGCGAGCTGGCTGGTGCTCTTGGTGCGCAGGCCCTCGACCGCGACTTCGAGCCGGCGGGTCGACATGGCGAATTCGGCGCGGAGCTGATCCTTGTCGGCCTGGATTTCGGCCAGCGACAGCGGCGTCGCCGCTTCAAGGCGGCGCATGGTGAGGCGCACGGCGCGGTTATGCACCAAGGGGACGACGACAAGCCCGACCAGGGCTGCGACGAAAAACCCGATCCCGAAATACATGATCGGTTCAATCATGGAACGACGCCTCCGAACGCAACGCCTCGCCCGCCTATCCCCAATGCGACCATGACACCGGCCGGGGGGAGATGCCAGCAATGCTACACATTAACCTAAACTCGGGCGCGCGTCCTTAACGCCCCGTGCAGGTTCTCGCGCGGGGGCTAGCATTCGGGGCGTTAAGAAAGGGTCAGAAGGGATTCCAGGTCGCCTTCGGCGTGAACTTCAGGTAGCCGATATTGGCCCCTAAGCGCAGACCGACGCCGGAGCGGATCGGGACGATGACGATGTTGTTGGCCGTCAGCGCCGTCATGCCGAAGCCGCCGATGAAATAGGCCGAACCGTCGACGCCGCCGAAGCGCTGGTAGATCGCTTCGGTCGAGGGCAGGTTGTAGACCAGCATCATGGTGCGGGCGCCTTCGCCGCCGGTGTCGAAGCCGATCGACGGGCCTTCCCAGAACACCCGCAGGTCGCCGGCATTCTTGGTATAGAGCGTGCCGTCGCCGTAGCGCAGGCCGACGATGAAGGCGCCTGAGCCTTCCTGGCCGAGGATGTAGCCATTGGGCTGGCCCCAGCGGCTAACCGCCGCCTCCACCACCTGGGCGAGCCCGCGCGAGACCGTGCCGAAGAACTGGTGCCCGGTGCCGACGATCTCATCGACGGTGAAGGTGCCGCCGCGCTGCTGTTGCTGCTGAGGCGCCGGCTGGATCGGCCGCGGCGGGGGCTGGTTCTGGGCATGCGCCTGGTTCTGGGCGACGGCGGCAAAGAGAAGACAGAAGCTCAGGGCTGCAAACCGCAACGAGGCGCGCATCGAAGGCTCCATTGGCAAGGGCCCCTCGGCCCGGGTTGAAGGCGTTTAACGTCACGCTCACGCCGGGGCCCTATGGTGGCCAGGGAGCGCATTCGAATCGATCTCTATGTCCCTTGGAACTATGACGGCAGCACGGCAGCAACAAAAGCGGGGGCTCTCGGTCGCAAAGGCGGTGGCTGCGGCTATTTTCGCCGTCTTTCTGTCCTTGGCGGCTCGAATGCCGGCGTCCAACGCCGCCGGGCCGCTGGAGCGTGTGGTGGTCGATCCTGCCAGCGGCCTCGCCATCAACGGCTTCGACCCGGTTGCCTATTTTTCGCGCGGCCGGGCGGTGCAGGGGCGGCCCGAGCTTGAACTCCGGGCTGCGGGCGTCGTCTGGCGCTTCGAGAATGAAGGCAACCGCGCCGCCTTCGCCGACCAACCGGACGTCTACGGACCGCAGTTCGGCGGCTACGATCCGGTGGCGATCGGCCGCGACACGTCGGTCGCCGGCCACCCGTTGATCTGGACGATCAAGGACGAGCGTCTCTATTTCTTTTATGATGAGGCGGCGCGCGCCGAGTTTCTGGCCGATCCCGAGCGCATCATCGAGCGCGCCCGGCAGAAATGGCCCTCGGTTGCCCACATGATTTCGCGCTGACGTCTCAGGCGCCGCGCAGGCCCGCCAGTCCGCTCGGGTCGCCCATCGCGATAAATCCCGGCACGCGAAAATTGCTGTCGCTATTGCCGAAGCGGAGGGGGCCGCCCGACGGCGCCTGAACGGCGCCACCGGCGGCGATCAGGATCGCGGAGCCGGCGGCAATGTCCCATTCGCAAGTCGGGCCGAACCGGGGATAGATGTCGGTGGCACCTTCGGCCAGATGACAGAACTTCACGGACGAGCCGCACATGTAACGATTGCCGATCGGCAGCCGGCCAAGGAAAGCCTCGGTCACTTCATCGAGATGGCTGCGCGAGGTCGCGACCGTGAGTTGCGCCGGGGCCGGCCGCGTATGGATCGCCTTCGGCTCACAGGCTTCCGCAGCGCCGCCCGACAATTTGAGCCGCAACCGTGCCGCGCCGAAGCCGGTCACGCCGCGCCACAACAGGCCTTGCTTTGGCGCCGCGATGACGCCGGCGATCGGCTCCCTTTTTGTAATCAGCGCGATGTTGACGGTGAATTCGTCGCGGCCGGCGAGAAACTCCTTGGTGCCGTCGAGCGGGTCGACGCAGAAGAAACTGCCGTTCAGTCCGACCGGGATGTGCCCCTTGGCGACGCTTTCTTCCGCCACCACCGGCACGCCCGGGCAAAGCCGTTCGAGGCCTTCGAGGATAATGGCCTCGGCGGCCTCGTCGGCAGCCGTGACCGGCGACAGGTCGTTCTTTGTGCGCTGCTCGACCGCGGAGAAAGGCACCGCCAGAGTCGCGGCGCTGGCGCGCGCGGCGATGGCGGTGAGCTCGTCGATGAGTCCTTCGGCTTGCTGCGGGGTAATGTCCTGCACGGGCGATGTCGCGTCTTTGGCCCCGAATCGACGGGCGTTTTGCGTCCTTGGCGGTCGCGGATGTGCGGTGTATCACGCACGCAGAGCCGATGCGACAGCGATTCGCCCGTCTCGATTAGAAACCCTCGTGCGGAGGCCAGTCATGTCCGGTTCATCTATCGAAGCGCTCGATCTTGCTGCCTTGCTGTGCTCGCGCGTCTGTCACGACCTGATCAGCCCGGTCGGCGCCATCGTCAACGGTCTCGAGGTGCTGGCCGAGGACAAGGACGAGGACACCCGGGCTTTCGCGCTTGAGCTGATCAAGAAAAGCGCCAACACGGCCTCGGCCAAACTGCAGTTCTGCCGCATCGCTTTCGGCGCCGCCGGCTCGGCCGGCTCGCAGATCGACACCGGCGATGCCGAGAAGATTTCGCGCGGCTTCCTGGAAGACGACAAGACCAAGATTGCCTGGAATATTCCGCGCGTGCTGATGGCCAAGAACCGGGTCAAGCTGCTGCTCAACATGGTGCTGATCGCCAGCCAGGCGATCCCGCGCGGCGGCCAGATCATTGTCGATCCGGTCGGCGAGGGCGACACGATGGGTTTCAAGGTCACGGCGACCGGCACCAATGCCAAGGTACTGGCGAGCGTGCCGCCGCTGCTGGCGGGCGAGGTCGGGCCCGACGGCGTCGATGCCCACAAGATCCAGCCCTATTACACCCACCTTCTGGCGCAGGCCTGCAGCCTGAAAGCGTCGGTCGCGATGGATGGCGAGGCCGTGGTGGTCAGCGCGCACTAGCGGTGGTTTGGCGCGGTTAACAAAGCGTGAAGAACCGCGCCATTTAGATTTCTGAAACCAAAATTAAACCCTTCATCGCCCAAACTGCCGGTTCTCCCGACGGGGAGCTGCGCGCGGGTTCATCACCCGTCGATGAAGGCCTTTGTCCATGGACGATCTGCTGCGGGAATTCGTCACCGAGACCAACGAGAGTCTCGATGTGGTCGATGTCGAACTCGTGCGGTTCGAGCAGGAGCCGAACAACGCGCGGATCCTCGACAACATTTTCCGCCTTGTCCACACCATCAAGGGTACCTGCGGCTTTCTTGGCCTGCCGCGGCTGGAGACCCTGGCGCACGCCGCCGAAACGGTGATGGGAAAATTCCGCGACGGCATGCCGGCGACGCATGAAGCCGTCTCGGTGATCCTCGCCACCATCGACCGCATCAAGGAAATCCTCGCTTCGCTGGAGCACGATCAGCGCGAACCCGAAGGCTCCGACAGCGACCTGATCGGCGACCTTCAGCGCATCGCCGAACGTCTGGCAAAGCCGGAGCATGTTGAGATTGCGACGACCGAGCAGCAGGCGCTCGGCCGGCCCTTGCGTCCCGGCGAAGTGTCGCTCGAGGAGCTCGAGCGCGCGTTCCAGGAAACCCCGGTCGATCCGCGTCCGGCCAAAAAGGCAAAACCCGCGGCCCAGGAGCTTCCGAAAGAAGAGGAAACCGCCAAGAGCTCCGCGCAGTCGATCCGCGTCACCGTCGACACCATCGAGCAACTGATGACGATGGTGTCCGAACTGGTGCTGACCCGCAATCAGTTGCTAGAGATCGTGCGCCGGCACGGTGATTCCGAATTCAAGACGCCGCTGCAGCGCCTGTCGAACGTCACCGCCGAACTGCAGGAAGGCGTCATGAAGACGCGCATGCAGCCGATCGGCAGCGCGTGGCAGAAATTTCCGCGCATCGTGCGCGATCTCGCCCACGATCTCGGCAAAGACATCGAACTCGAGTTGCAGGGCGCCGAGACCGAACTCGACCGTCAGGTGCTCGACCAGATCAAGGATCCGCTGACGCACATGTTGCGCAATTCGGCGGATCACGGGCTGGAGAATCCGGCGGAGCGCCGCGCCGCCGGCAAGCCGCCACAGGGCCACATCCGTCTCGCGGCCTATCACGAAGGCGGCCACATCATCATCCAGGTGTCGGACGACGGCCGCGGTCTCAACACCGCGCGTATCAAGGCCAAGGCGATCGCGCACGGGCTGGTGTCGGAGGTCGAAGCCGACAAGCTTTCCGAAGCGCAGATCCACAAGTTCATCTTCGCCGCCGGCTTCTCGACCGCGCAGGAAGTGACCAGCGTGTCCGGCCGCGGCGTCGGCATGGACGTGGTGCGCAACAATATCGACCAGATCGGCGGGACTATCGACGTCAAGTCGGTCGCCGGGCAGGGCGTCAGCTTCATCATCAAGATTCCGCTGACGCTCGCCATCGTCGCGGCGCTGATCGTCGAGGTCGGCGGCAGCCGCTTCGCCATCCCGCAATTGTCGGTCGTCGAGCTGGTGCGCGCCCGCAAGGGCGGCGATCACCGCATCGAACGCATCAAGGACACGGCGGTGCTGCGTCTGCGCGACAAGCTGCTGCCGCTGGCGCGGTTGTCGAAGCTGCTCGGCATCGACGGCAAGGACGCCATTGAGGGTGCCTATATCGTCGTCACGCAAGTCGGCAGCCAGACCTTCGGCATCGTCGTCGACAGCGTGTTTCACACCGAGGAAATCGTGGTCAAGCCGATGTCGAGCAAGCTGCGCGACATCCCGATGTTTTCCGGCAACACCATTCTCGGCGACGGCTCTGTGATCATGATCGTCGATCCGAATGGCGTTGCCCGTTCGCTCGGCTCGGCAGTGGCGACCCAGATCGCGGCGGCGGAGCGCGCGCAGGCGCAAAAGGCCGAAGAGGTCGACGAAGATATGACGTCGATGCTGCTGTTCCGCGCCGGCTCCAGCCAGCCCAAGGCGGTGCCGCTGTCGCTGATCACGCGGCTCGAGGAGATCGACGCGCGCAAGATCGAGTTGTCGAACGGCCGCCACATGGTGCAGTACCGCAGCCAGCTGATGCCGCTCGTCAGCATGACCGACAAGCCGGTGCGCAGCGAAGGCGCGCAGCCGCTGCTGGTGTTCTCCGACGGCGTTCGCTCGATGGCACTGGTGGTCGACGAGATCGTCGATATCGTCGAGGACCGTCTCGACATTCAGGTCGGCAGCGGCAATTCGGGCGTGCTCGGCTCCGCCGTCATCAAGGGACAGGCGACCGAGATCGTCGACGTGGGGCATTTCCTGCCGCTCGCTTTCGAGGACTGGTTCCGCCGCAAGGACGGCACGCGGCGCGAGCGTCAGCGCAGCATTCTGCTGGTCGACGACTCGCCGTTCTTCCGCAACATGCTCATGCCGGTGCTGCAGGCCGCCGGTTACGCCGTAACCGCCGCAGGTTCGGCCAAGGAAGCTTTGGCGCTGATCGAAGCCGGCAAGATGTTCGACACTGTCGTCACCGACATCGACATGCCGGACATGGACGGCTTCGAACTGACCGAGGCGCTGCGCGCCGATCCGCGCAGCGCGGCGACGCCGGTGATTGCGTTGTCGTCGCAGGTGTCCGCCGAACTCATCGATCGCGGCCGTAGAGCCGGTCTCCATGATTATGTCGCCAAATTCGATCGCCAGGGCCTCATTGCCGCGCTCATGGAGCAGACCGGGGAGGCGGCATAGGCACCCAGATGACCCACGGCACCGATCAAACCATCAACGACTACGTCACCGCCATGGTGGGCGGCGAGCTGTTCGGCCTGCCGATCGGCCGCGTCCAGGACGTGTTCGTGCCGGAACGGCTGACGCGCGTGCCGCTGGCGCCGCCGGAGATCGCCGGCATTCTCAATCTGCGCGGCCGTATCGTCACGCTGGTCGACCTCTGCCACCGGCTCGGGCTCGAGCGCCGCAGCGAATCGGCCATGGCCATCGGCGTCGAACTCAAGGGCGAGTCCTACGGGCTGATGATCGATCAGATCGGCGAGGTGATGAGCCTCGACGCCGCCGATTTCGAGCGCAACCCCGTCAATCTCGATCCCAAGCTCGCCGCCGTTTCGTCCGGCATCTATCGCCTCGAGCACCGGCTGCTGCTG
>JAEZEY010000158.1 GCA_023432845.1 Pseudomonadota bacterium | reverse complement strand
GGGGGCGGGGGGCCCCCGCCTTCGACCTGAACTTTTGACTTTAATCGAACGATCAAACGAGGAGTAACGACAATGGAAGTGATCCTGCTCGAGCGCATCGGCAAGCTCGGCCAAATGGGCGACGTCGTCCGCGTCAAGGACGGCTATGCCCGCAACTTTCTCCTGCCGCGCAACAAGGCGCTGCGCGCCAACGCCGACAACAAGGCGCGTTTTGAAAGCATGAGGGCCGAGCTCGAGAAGCAGAGCCTTGAACGCAAGGGCGAAGCCGGCAAGATCGCCGCTCAGGTCGACGGCAAGTCCTACACCGTGATCCGCCAGTCGTCGGAAACCGGCCAGCTCTATGGCTCGGTCACCACCCGCGACGTCGCCTCGCTGGTCTCCGGCGATGGCATCACCATCTCGCGTGCCCAGATCGAGATGAACGCGCCGATCAAGACCCTCGGCCAGTTCAAGGTACCGCTGGCACTGCACCCGGACATCGACGTGTCGGTGACCGTGATCGTCGCCCGCAGCGAAGCCGAAGCCGAGCGCATTGCCCGTGGTGAAGACGTGACCGTCCGCGCCTCGGTTGCCGAGGACGCCGAAGCCGAAGCGCAAGCCGCCCGCGAGCGCGCCGAAGCGCTGTTCGACGCCGAGGCCGAGGAGGCCGAAGCCGAGGCCACCGAAGCGACCGCCGAGCCGGAAGCCGAAGCCAAGCCGGCCAAGGGGAAAAAGAAGAAGAGCGAAGAGGCCTGACAGCCCGACGCTTGAAAAGCAAAACTCCGCCCGGCGAAACCGGGCGGAGTTTTTGTTTGCGGAAACCTTGGTTCGGACTGCTGCGCTGGCCGCGCTGGTCGGACTACTCCGACTTCGGCTTGTCGACCGGCGGCGTGACCGAGATGCCGGATTTGATCTCGGTGTCCGGCTTGCTCTCGGGCTTCGGCTCTGTCGCGGCCTTTGGCTCGACCGTGGGCTCCGACTTCGATTCAGATGCAGGTTTGGATTCGACAGGCGTCTCATCCGCCGGCTTCGTGTCAGACGGCTTTGCATCCGCGGGCTTGGACTCGGCAGGCTTGGACTCGGCAGGTTTGGTGTCGGCAGGTTTGGTGTCGGAAGGCTTGGAGGTCCGGCGCGGCTGCCGCTTCTGAGCCGGTGCCGGCGCCTCACCAGCCGCTTCAAGGTAGCGGGCGAGCAAATTGGCGGTCTCCCGGCTCGCGGTGTAGTGCTCGCGCAGGAAGCCCTGCAGGCCGAACAGGCCACCGCCCTTGGCCAGGCCCTTCGGGCTCTTGTGGCAGATCGCACAGTCGGACGCGAAAAGCTGTTGCGCCGTCTTGCCGCGATCGAGGTTGTCCTGAGCGCAGGCCGGAGTCGTCATCACCAGCAAAGCCATCCCTGCCAGCCGGAAAATTCCACGCCGCTCGTAGGTCATCGCCGCCGATCCCTTTGTCACTGGGCCAAGTCGCGTCAGAACGCTCCTCCGACCTTCATTTATCCGATCGCCCCGCCCCGTCGCACTGCGACTTAATAGCGGATTCACAAAGACTTGTGACCAGCCCATTGCTTCAAAGTCTGGTGTTGGGGCGAACACCCGCCGATCCTGCATGCAGCGTCGTATTTTGCCGCATTGCTGTGGCACTCAGACTTTGGTTGAATACCCCCATTGGAACCGGCCGCCGCCGGGCCGGTTGGCGCATCGCGCGGGCAAACGCGTGCGGTGGCGCCGCGATGTGTTTCGGGGCGGGATGGAGGCGGCCGATGGACCGGTTGCTTCAGTTCTTGTTGAAGACCTTTATTACCCGCGGCAATTTCCGGGTGACCACATCGCGCGGGACGGTCCTCACATTCGGCGACGGCTCCGGACCGCCGGTCTCGGTGCGTTTCACGACGCCGGCCGCCGAATGGGGCATCCTGCTCGATCCCGAGCTCAAGCTCGGCGAATCGTACATGAACGGCACCTTCGTCGTTGAGGAAGGCACCATCGCCGACGTGCTGGCCATCGCGCTCGGCCAGGAAAGCGAAGTGCCGCACTGGGCCAAGCCGCAGTTCCTGATCCGCTACTTCTGGCGCCGCATCAAGCAATTCAATCCGCGCAAGCGCTCGCGGCAGAACGTGGCGCATCACTACGATCTCGACGGCCGGCTTTATTCCCTGTTCCTCGACGCCGACCGTCAATACAGCTGCGCCTATTTCGAGCGGCCCGACCAGTCGCTCGACGATGCGCAACTGGCCAAGAAGCGTCATCTGGCCGCCAAGCTGCGGCTGTCCCCCGACCGCAACGACCTGCGCATCCTCGATATCGGCTGCGGCTGGGGCGGTCTCGGTCTTTATCTCGCCGAATACGGCAATGCCGACGTCACCGGCATCACCCTGTCGCAGGAGCAGTACGCCGCCGCCAACGAGCGCGCCCAGGAGCGTGGCCTGTCGCGGCGCACCCGCTTCCTGCTGCAGGACTACCGCGACATGAACGAGCGCTTCGACCGCATCGTCTCCGTCGGCATGTTCGAGCACGTCGGCGTCAACCACTTCGAGAGTTACTTTAACAAAGCCGCCGAACTCCTGAAGGACGACGGCGTCATGGTGCTGCACTCGATCGGCCGCTCCGAGGGGCCCGGGGTCACCAATCCGTGGATCTCGAAATACATCTTCCCCGGCGGCTACATACCGTCATTGTCTGAAGTTCTGCCGAAGATCGAGAAGGCGCGCCTGCTCGTCACCGACATCGAGATCCTGCGCCTGCACTACGCCGAAACCCTCAAGCACTGGCGCGAGCGCTTCCTCGCCCATCGCGAGGAAGTCGAGCGCATCTACGACCGGCGTTTCGTCAGAATGTGGGAATTCTACCTTGCCGCGTCCGAAATGTCGTTCCGCGAGCAGAACATGTATGTATTCCAGATTCAGCTCACCAAGCGGCAGGACGTGGTGCCGATCACGCGCGACTACATCATGCGCGAGGAACAGCGCCTGCGGCTCCTGGAAGACAAGCGCCAGATACCGTTGCGTCTGGCCGGCGAGTAGCGCTCGCGAATTGCCGAACGAATTCAAGGCCGGGGAAAATGAACTCGGCCTTTTTTGTCGCGACACACATCGGCGCTGATCCAAAGCCGATTCTTTTGCGCGCGGTGTCAGTCTGTGGACAGTGGGACTAAAGCAAACGCGCCATCGCGCCGCCCCGCTGCCGTGGTTAAGCAAGCATGAACAAAATATTGCCGCACAAGCGCCTCACGCAATCTTATGGCCCCTGTCGAATCAGTTCTCCGCAAACCTTTCAGTGGCTCCCAGGCTGCTGAGCCAGACCCGCTCTACCGCACCGCACCGCACAACATCGAGGCGGAGCAGGCGCTGCTGGGCGCGATCCTGATCAACAACGAGGCCTTCTACCGCGTCTCGGACTTCCTCAAGCCCGAGCACTTCTTCGAGCCGATCCACACCCAGATCTACCAGATCGCCGGCGACCTGATCCGCGCCGGTAAGGTGGCGACCCCGGTCACCGCCAAGACCTTCCTCGATTCCGCGATCGTCATCGGCGGCCTGACGCTGAGCCAGTACCTCGCCCGCCTCGCCGCCGAAGCGACCACCATCATCAACGCCGAGGACTACGGCCGCACCATCTACGACCTCTCGATCCGCCGCGACCTCATCAGGGTTGGCGAGGACATGGTCAACGTCGCCTATGACGCGCCGGTCGATTTCGCGCCGCGCGCGCAGATCGAGGACGCCGAACGCAAGCTGTTCGAGCTCGCCGAGGTCGGCCGCTATGACGGCGGCTTCCAGCGCTTCGGCCAAGCGCTCACCACCGCCGTCGATATGGCGGCCCATGCCTATCAGCGCGACGGCAAGCTCTCCGGCATCGCCACCGGCCTTGCCGATCTCGACCGCATGATGGGCGGCCTGCAGCCGTCCGACTTGATCGTGCTCGCCGGCCGTCCCGGCATGGGCAAGTCCTCGCTCGCCACCAATGTCGGCTACAACATCGCCAAGGCCTATATCGGCGAGGTCAAGCCCGACGGCCACATGAAGGCGGTCAATGGCGGCGTGGTCGGCTTCTTCTCGCTCGAAATGTCGGCCGAACAGCTCGCCACCCGTATCATCGCCGAGCAGACCGGCATTCCGTCGAACCAGATCCGCCGCGGCTCCATCGGCGAAGCCGACTTCGAGCGCATCAAGGATGCCTCGATCGAGATGCAGAACATCCCGTTCTTCATCGACGAGACCGGCGGCCTGTCGATCGCGCAACTGTCGGCGCGGGCCCGGCGCCTCAAGCGCCAGCGCGGCCTCGACCTTCTGATCATCGACTATCTTCAGCTGCTCACCGGCTCGTCGAAGCGTTCGAGCGAAAACCGCGTGCAGGAAATCACCGAGATCACCACCAAGCTCAAGGCGCTTGCCAAGGAACTGCAGGTGCCGGTGATCGCGCTTTCGCAGCTCTCGCGTCAGGTCGAAAGCCGCGAGGACAAACGCCCGCAGCTCTCGGACTTGCGCGAATCCGCCTCGATCGAGCAGGACGCCGACGTCGTGCTGTTCGTGTATCGCGAAGAATATTACCATGTGATGCGCAAGCCGCTGGAAAGCGACCGCGAGAAGTTCGCGGCGTGGATGGCGGAAGGCGACAAGGTCGGCGGCAAGGCCGAGGTCATCATCGGCAAGCAGCGTCATGGCCCGACCGGCACGGTCGAACTCGGTTTCGACGGCTCGATCACCAAGTTCTTCTCCCTCGCCCCGGCCGATCACCTGCCCGAGCGGATGGAGTAAGCGAGGGCGGCGCAACAGACTCCGTTCGTTCCCGCAAAAGCCCTGTAGCCCGCATGGGGCCAACGGGTCGGCGCGAAGCGCCGCCCGATGACAGGCCCGCGCAATGCGGGACAGCCGTTCCCGGATTTCGCTTTCGCTCATCCGGGCTACGAGTGATCCACCCTTCCCCGCGCCCCTACCTGGCGCTAGCATCCCGGCAACAAAAAGCTCGGGATGGAAATGGACACGTTCGATTACGTGATTGTCGGCGCCGGTTCCGCCGGCTGCGTGTTGGCCAACCGGCTGAGCGAAGACCGCAATGTCAGCATCTGCCTGCTCGAGGCCGGCCCCGCCGACTGGCATCCCTACATCCACATCCCGGCGGGCTTCATCAAGACCTTCTACAACACGCGCATCAACTGGTGTTACGCGCAGGAGCCTGGCGATTACACCAATGGCCGCCGCATCTTCTCGCCGCGTGGCAAGACGCTCGGCGGCTCGTCCTCGATCAACGGCCACATCTATAACCGCGGACAGCGCAACGACTTCGACACCTGGGCACAATACGGCAATCGCGGCTGGGGCTATGCCGACGTGCTGCCCTACTTCAGGCGCATGGAACGCCGCATCGGCAATGGCGACGACACCTATCACGGCCGCGGCGGCGAACTGACCGTCACCGACATCGACTGGCGCGATCCCTTGTGCGACGCCTTCATCGAAGGCGCCGTCAGCCTCGGCATCCCGCGCAACCCCGATTACAACGGCGCAATCCAGGAAGGCGTGTCCTACGCCCAGCGCACCATCCACAACGGCCGCCGCGTCAGCGCCGCCATCGCCTTCCTGCGCCCGGCCTTGACGCGCGGCAATGTCACCGTGCGTACCCACGCCCATGCGACGCAGATCATGTTCGATGGCAAGCGCGCCACCGGCATTCGCTATACGGTCGGCGGCCGCGGCGGCGAGACGAAGGAAGTGCGCGCCCGCCGCGAGATCATCCTGTCCGGTGGCTCGTATAATTCGCCGCAGCTGCTGCAATTGTCCGGCATCGGCCCGGCTGAGCTGCTGGCGTCGCGCGGCATCGCCGTGAAGCACGCGCTGCCCGGCGTCGGCGAAGGCCTGCAGGATCATTACGCGCCGCGCTCGGTGGCACGCGTCAGGAACATCAAGACCATCAACCAGCGCGCCCGCGGCCTCAATCTCGCGCTGGAGGCGCTGAACTGGGCCGTCAACAAACGCGGCATTCTCGCA
>JAEZEY010000084.1 GCA_023432845.1 Pseudomonadota bacterium | reverse complement strand
GGCGGCCCACCTCTCCCCATGGGAGAGGTGAAGGAAGAGAGATGCCGGAATGACAATGACCTTCCTCCCCGAAGAACTGCTCGCCGACCAGATCGCCAACACCATCGGCGATGTGCGCCATGTCGCGGTCGGCAATGCCTCGCCGATTCCGGCGACCGCGGCGCTGCTGGCGCGCGAGCGCGGCAAGCTCAAGGGCACCAACCGGCCTTACGTGTCGCTGCTCGGCAGCTCGCAGCACACCTTCTGGACCGACGGCGGCTGCGAGCTGTTCGACTGCGCCGGGCAGGGCCGCATCGACGTGTTCTTCCTGTCCGGTGGCCAGATCGACGGCGAAGGCAATATCAATCTCGTCGAGATCGGCGATCACGCCCATCCCAAGGTGCGATTCCCCGGTTCCTACGGGTCGGCGCATCTGTATTATGTCGTGCCCAAGGTGATCCTGTTCCGCACCGAGCACTCGCGCCGCACTCTGGTGCCCAGGGTCGATTTCATCAGCGCCGCGGGCCGGAGCGAGCCCAATGTCCACCGCACCGGCGGCCCGGTCGCGCTCATCACCAACCGCTGCCTGTTCTCCTTCGCCAAGGGCCGCTTCACACTTGTGAGCGTGCATCCCGGCCACACGGTCGAGGAGGTGATCGAGCACACCGGCTTCGACTTCGATCGCCCGGACAACGTGCCGGAGACGACGGCGCCGAGCGACGAGACGCTCAGGCTGATGCGCGAAAAGGTGGCGCCGCAGCTCGAAGGGCTCTATCCGCAGTTCGTCGCCAAGGTGTTCGGCCGCGGGGAGAGTGCGCTGGTGACGTAACGAGCCCGCGCTGTGGGTTGGACTTCGGTCCGCCCCGCAGCCTCTGGTGCGCGGAACCCGACGAAACTAGAATCCGCTCATGTCCGACTCGACGCTGCCTGCCGACGCTTCCAGCCCTTTGCGCAACGCGATTTCCTGGCTCGCCTGGCCCGGCCTGCTGGCGATCTCGATCGCGATCATGGCATATGGCTTCTCGATCGACCTGCCGGCGCTGTTCTTCAACATCGCCTATCTGCTGCTGGCGCTGTGCCTGTTCATCCTCGAACAGATCATGCCGCACGAGCGGGTGTGGAACGAGAATGACGGCCAGACCTTCGCCAATATCGCCCATACACTGACCAGCAAGGGCGTGGTGCAGGCGGCGGTTGTGTTCTCGACCGTCATCGGCATATCGAGTTATGTCACGCCGGCGGCGGAGCCGGGCTATGGCATCTGGCCGCGCTCATGGCCGATGGGCATTCAGGTGGCGCTGGCGATCGCAGTGGCCGAGTTCGGCCTATATTGGGGTCATCGTCTCGCGCATGAATGGCCGTGGCTGTGGCGCTTCCATGCCGTGCATCACAGCGTAACGCGGCTGTGGATCGTCAATACCGGACGGTTTCATTTCGTCGACAGCTTCAAGAGCATCGCGCTCGGCGTGACGATCCTGCTGGCGCTCGGCGCGCCGATGGAAGTGCTGATCTGGCTGTCGGCGGTCACCGCCTTCATCGGCATCCTGACGCATTGCAATGTCGACATGAAGTTCGGCCCGCTGTCGTGGTGGTTCAACACGCCCGAGCTGCATCGCTGGCATCACAGCAAGGATCTGCGCGAAGGCAACAAGAACTACTCGGAGAACATCATGCTCTGGGATCATGTCTTTGGCACGTTCTACAACGCGCGCGACTACCGGCCGCCGGTCGATATCGGCATTCAGGAAGAGATGCCAGCGGGTTTTCTGCAGCAGCTGGCCTGGCCGTTCCGGCGGCGCTCCTAGCTCGCGGCCGAGTTGCATGGCGCGTTCTGTGGTGGGAATGCAACACCGGCGGAATTTGTCTCGGATGCCTTTCCGGACATGTGACTTGCGTTTCCGCGCGCATTGCCAGCGTTTCGGACTCCCGGCACGATGGTGGCCACGAAAGCGCCAGCGCCATTAGGGCGCGGCAAGTCCTGGGGACGAAAAATGGGCGAAACGCGCGGTGGCCTGAAGTCTCTGCTGCTCGGGTGCGCGAGTTTCGCGCTGTTCTTCACCACAACCGTGGCGGCCCAGGCGGGAGCCTTCGCGGTCCGCGAGCAGAGCGCATACGGGCAGGGCAGTTCGTTCGCCGGCATCGCCGCCGGCGGTGCGCTGTCGTCGATGTTCTGGAACGCCGCGACGATGACGCAGTTCGCCGGCAAGACGGTCGAACTGGGCGCCACCGGCATCATTCCGACGGCCTCGCACAGCTTCACCACGTCGACCTATGCCCCGTTCGGCGCGCCCGGCGACTCGGGTCTCGATGCGCTCGTGCCGAATTCATATGGGTCGTGGCAGCTCAACGAGAACATCTGGCTCGGCATGGCGGTGAACGCGCCGTTCGGCCTGGCCGTTCACTTCCCGCAGCAGAATGCGGCCTCGAGCGGCAGCGGCAGCAGCGCCGAGGTCAAGACCTACAATCTGAATCCGTCGATCGCCTACAAGCTGAATGACATGATCAGCGTCGCGGTCGGCTTCCAGGCGCAGTACATTCAGGCTTCCTACGATGCCTTCCTCGGTACGGGGCCGCTGATCGGCACGCTGAACGGCGGCGACTGGGGCTTCGGCTGGACCGCCGGCGTAACCTTTACGCCGATGCCGCGGACGACGATCGGTATCGGCTATCGTTCGGCGATCAGTCATGTGCTCAGCGGCACCTGGATCGTGCCGGCCGCGGTGGCTCCGACCACGCAGCAAGGTTCGGTCAATCTCGGGCTCAATCTGCCGGACACGGTGACGGTCGGCCTGCGTCAGGGCATCACCGATCGCTTCACCTTGCTTGCCGGTTTCGAATGGGAGAATTGGAGCCGCATCGGCACTGCCCGGCTGCTGCAACCGAACGGCGCGGCCGTGACGGTCGGCGCGGGCGCTTCTCCCGTCACCTTCCCGTTCGAATATCGCGACGGCTACTTCTATTCGCTCGGCGGCGAGTATGTGCTCAATCCGGCGTGGACGGTGCGCGCCGGCATCGGCTTCGAACGGACGCCGATCTTCGACAGCGTTCGCACCGTGCGTATTCCGGACAATGATCGCATGTGGTATTCGGCCGGGGCCACCTACAAGCCGGCGAGCATCAAAGGGCTGACCTTCGATATCGGCTATTCGTTCATCGACGTGAAGGATGCTTCCGTTTGCATGGGCGCCACCTCGGGTTGTCCGACGAACCCTTGGTCCGGCGCCGCGACCTATATCGGTTCGGTCCAGTCCACCTTCCACATGATCTCGGTCGCGCTGCGCTATCAGTGGGACGCCGAGCCGGCGCGCGCGCGGCAGGCCTATCTCAAGTAACACCGGCTCGGCCGGACGCTGACAACGAAAGGCCGGCGCATGCGCCGGCCTTTTTTTTTCCGCAAGCGCGAGCCCGAAGCCTCAGAACGCCGTCGGGATGGTGCCGCCGTCGATCAACAGGTTCTGCCCGGTGATGTAGCCGGCCTGCGCCGAGCACAGGAACGCGCAGGCGGCGCCGAATTCCTCCGGCGTACCGAAGCGCCTGGCCGGAATGGTGGCGCGGCGCGCGGCCGCGGCTTCGTCGACCGACTTGCCGGTGCGCGCGGCCGCGCCCGAGAGAATGCCCTTGAGTCGGTCGGTGTCGAAGGCGCCGGGCTGGATCGTATTGATGGTGACATTCTTGTCGGCGACCGTGCGGGCGACGCCCGCAAAGAATGCGGTGAGGCCGGCGCGGGCGCCCGACGACAGATCGAGGCCGGGCAGCGGCGCTTTCACCGAGCTGGACGTGATGTTGACGATTCGGCCGAAATGACGCTCCGCCATCCTGTCGATGACCTTCTGCGTCAGCTCGATGGCGACCACCATGTTGGCGATGACGCCGTCGAGGATCATCTCGCGCGTCAGCTCGCGGAAGTCGCGCGGCGGCGGGCCGCCATTGTTGTTGACGAGGATGTCGGGGTCCGGACAGGTGGCGAACAGCGCCTTCTGGCCCTCGGGCGTCGCCACGTCGGCGGCGACGGCGTGCGTTTTCACGCCGGTCGCCTTGGCGATCTCGGCGGCGGTGGCTTCCACGGTTTTGGCGTCGCGGCCGTTGATGACGACTTCAACGCCGGCTTCGGCCAGCGCCATGGCGCAGGCCTTGCCGAGACCGCGGCTCGACGCACAGACGA
>JAEZEY010000394.1 GCA_023432845.1 Pseudomonadota bacterium | reverse complement strand
CTGCCGGCCATTCTCAGGCGCATTGCCGAAACGGCGGATGCCGTGGTTGCGGCGAAACCGGATCTCGTCGTCATCATCGACAGCCCGGAGTTCACCCATCGGGTGGCGCGCAAGGTGCGGGCCAAGGCGCCGCACATACCGATCGTCGATTACGTGTGCCCGTCGGTCTGGGCCTGGCGCCCGGGCCGCGCCAAGGCGATGCGTGGCTATGTCGATCGCGTCCTGGCACTGCTGCCGTTCGAACCCGACGCCATGGCCCGGCTGGGCGGTCCGCCGACCGTCTTCGTCGGCCACCCGCTGGCGGAACAGGTCGGCAAGCTCCGGCCCGAAGGCGGGCCTGAGAGCCGGCTGGAAGGCCCGCCGCTGCTGCTCGCCATGCCCGGCAGCCGATCCGGCGAAATCAGGCGTATGGCCGGCGTATTCGGCGCGGCCTTGGGCCAACTGGCGGCCACCTCTGGTCCTTTTGAGGTGGTCGTGCCGACCGTGGAGCGGCTCGAGGCGACCGTGCGCCAAGCCGTGGCGCGCTGGCCGGTCCCGGCGCGGGTGATAACCAATCCGGACGAAAAATACGCCGCTTTCCGCCGCGCCCGGGCCGCACTGGCGAAATCCGGCACCTCGACCCTCGAACTGGCGCTCGCCGGGGTGCCGATGGTCACGGGCTACAAGGTGGCGGGCCTTGAGGCCGCCGTTGCACGGCTGCTGATCAAGGTACCCTCCGTGATACTGGCCAATCTGGTCCTTGGCCGGAACGTGGTCCCCGAGTTCTTGCAGCAGGCCTGCAGCCCGGAAAACCTCTCGGCGACGCTGGCGCCGCTGATGTCCGACACACCGGAACGGCGCCGACAGGTCGAAGCCTTTGCTGAACTCGACCAAATCATGGCGCTGGGGCAGGGCTCGCCCAGTGAAAAAGCGGCAGCTCTCGTTTTGGCCACATTGCCGTGAATTTAACCTTCAGCACTGCGAAAAGGTGGCGCCTGGTTCCCGAAACGCCTATTTTGGCGGTCCCGGCCCGCGACTTCGATTCTTGAGGCCCGAGCGGAAAACAACCCAGTGCCTGTGCCCTCCCGTGCATCCATTACCGCCGTCCACGGCTACGTGCCGCCGGACTTGCTGACCAATGCCGACCTCGCGCGCATGGTCGACACAACCGACGCCTGGATCACCGAGCGCACCGGTATCAAGGAGCGCCATATCCTCAAGGGCGAGGGGCTCGGCACGTCGCACATGGGCGCCGAGGCCGTGCGCGGCCTGCTCGCCAAGACGAACACGAAGCCGGAAGAGATCGACCTCCTGATCTGCGCGACGACGACGCCGGACATGCAGTTTCCGTCGACCGCAAACCTCATCTGCAACATGGTCGGCATCAACAATATCGGCTCGTTCGACGTGCAGGCGGCGTGCTCCGGCTTTCTCTATTCGCTGACCATCGCCTCGCAGTTCATCGCCACCGGCACCGCGCGCAAGGTGATCGTGGTCGGTGCCGACAAGATGTCGTCGATCATTGACTATCAGGACCGCGCCACTTGCGTGATCTTTGGCGACGGCGCCGGCTCCGTCCTGCTCGAGCCCAACGATCAGGGCTACGGCATCATGGACGCGCTCATCCGCTCGGACGGGTCCGGATCCATCCATCTGCATCAGAAGGCCGGCGGCTCGCGCATGCCGGCGTCAGCCGATACGGTCGCCAAGCGGCTGCACTACGTGCATCAGGAAGGTGCGGCGGTTTACAAGTTCGCCATCGCCAAGATGGCGGAAGTGTCCGGTGAGATCATGACGCGCAACAATCTGCGCGGCCATCAGATCGACTGGCTGGTGCCGCACCAGGCCAACAAGCGCATCATTGAGTCGACTGCCGAGCGCATGGGCCTGTCGATGGACAAGGTGATGGTGACCATCCACAAATACGGCAACACCACCAACGCCACGATCCCGCTGTGCCTGTGGGATTACGAGCCGCAGCTCAAGGCCGGCAACAAGATGGTGTTCGCGGCCTTCGGCGGCGGTTTCACCTGGGCGGGTGTCTATGTGCAGTGGGCCTATGACGGCGCCAAGGCTGCACAACTGGCGCCGAAGCTAAGCGGCAATGCCGGCCACGCCTAGGCGATAAGCCGACAATCCGGACGAAAAGCCGGCGGCGGATAACGCCGCGGCAACGGACGATATGTCTGCGGAGGAGGGGTCGTGGCGAAGCATCGTGTCGGCATCATTGGGCTGGGCATGGCGCTCAAGCCGCACCTCAAGAGCCTTGAGGAACTGCCTGAGCGTGTCGAAATCGCCGCCTGCTTCACGCCATCAACGGAGCGCCGCGCCGCCTTCGCCGCTTCCAACAAACATCCAGTCGTTGACAATCTCGATGCGATACTGAGCAACAAGTCAATCGACGTCGTCTTTATCCTGACGCCGCCGATGTCGCATCTCGAACTGGTCGAACAATGCGCCGCCGCCGGCAAGCATGTTCTGCTGGAAAAGCCGATCGACTTCACCTGCGCGCGCGGCGAGCAACAGGTCGCCGCCATGGACAAGGCCGGATGCAAGTTTGCGGTGATGCTGCAGCACCGCTTCCGCGATGCCTCACGCAAGCTGTGCGACGCCGTCCAAGGCGGCGAACTTGGCGAGCTGGTATCGGCTTCGGCCTCGATCCGCTGGTGGCGCACGCCGGAATATTTCGCTCAGCCCGGCCGCGGCATGAAGGCGCGCGACGGTGGCGGCGTTCTCATCACCCAGGCAATCCACACGCTCGACCTGTTCCAGAGCCTGACCGGGCCGATCGCGAAGGTCGCGGCTTTCGCCAAGACGTCACCGCTGCGCAGGATCGACACCGAGGACATTGTCGCCGGCGCCATCGAATTTGCCAACGGCGCCATCGGCACCATCGACGCGACGACAGTCTCGTATCCGGGTTTTCCGGAGAAGCTGGAGATCGCCTGCAGCAACGCCACCGCGGTGCTCAACGCCGAGACGCTCGATATCTATTTCAAGGATGGCCGCCACGTGCACCACGAGGGCGCGGCCTCAAAGAGCGGCGGCGCCGATCCGATGGCGTTTTCGAATGACGCCCACAAGGGCCTGATCGTCGATTTCCTCGACGCCATCGACAACAATCGCGAGCCGGAATCGAGCGGGCGGGAATCGCTTAAGGTCATGCGGCTGATCGAAGCGATGCTGGCCTCGGCCGAGCAGGGCAGGCCGGTTGCCCCGGGCTAGATCGCGGCGCTTCGCTGCTGACGATCGCGACAGTCCTTGTTGTTGAGGTAAGTCAACGTGACTGCTTGGCCTCCACGTTACTGATAAATTATCATCATGCCTGCGGGGTGTGGAACTTTCCTGCATCGCCCCATGACAGAGGATAATCCAGCCGCGCCGTCTATAGCGTGCGACCAGAGACGAGACATGGATAAGTCGAAAACTTGGCTGATACGAGCGGCGATAGCCATCGTCGTGGCCGCTGGCGCTTATGCCGGTTGGTACTGGCTCAGATCGTCGCCGCTGCCGCCCGGCAT
>JAEZEY010000287.1 GCA_023432845.1 Pseudomonadota bacterium | reverse complement strand
TGGTTCGGCACCGACCAGCTCGGCCGCGACATCTTCAGCCGCGGCGTCGTCGCCACGCGCCTCGACTTCATTATCGCCATCACGTCGGTGGCGCTGGTGTTCGCGCTGGGCGGCCTCGCCGGCATCGCATCCGGCTTTTTCGGCGGCTGGACCGATCGCATTGTCGGCCGCATCTCCGATACGATCATGGCCTTCCCGCTGTTCGTGCTGGCCATGGGCATCGTCGCCGCGCTCGGCAACACGGTGACCAACATCGTGATCGCCACCGCGATCATCAACTTCCCGCTCTATGTGCGCGTCGCCCGCGCCGAAGCCAATGTTCGCCGCGATGCCGGCTTCGTCCAGGCGGCACGGCTGTCGGGCAACGGCGAATTCCGCATTCTGTTGATGCACATCCTGCCGAACATCATGCCGATCATGATGGTGCAGATTTCCTTGACCATGGGCTACGCCATCCTCAATGCCGCCGGCCTTTCGTTCATCGGTCTCGGCGTGCGTCCACCGACACCGGAATGGGGCATTATGGTCGCCGAAGGCGCCGGCAACATCATTTCCGGCGAATGGTGGATCGCCTTCTTTCCCGGCGCGGCGCTGATGCTCGCCGTGTTCACCTTCAATCTGCTCGGCGACGGCCTGCGTGACCTGGTCGATCCGCAACGGGGGACGTGAGGGAGAGGATGCAAGGACATTATCAAATCTTGAGTCTGTCATTCCGGGACGCCGCGCAAGCGGCGGGCCCGTTCGTTCGCGCCCCGGAATGACCATTTGCCCAGTGAGCCTCCCATGGACACGCAAACCTGGCCCGACACGAAACTGACGACCGATCACGGGCAGCCGCTGCTCGACGTGAAAGACCTCACCGTCGAGTTCCAGACGCGGCGCGGCGTCGTGCGCGCCGTGCAGCACATCGACATCTCCGTGGGCAAGGGCGAGACCCTGGCGATCGTCGGCGAGTCCGGTTCGGGCAAGTCGGTGACGTCCTATGCGGTGATGCGGATCCTCGACCGCGCCGGCAGGATCGCCGACGGCTCGGTGATGTTCTCTGGCGTCGATCTGCGCGCCGCCGGCGAAAGCCAGATGCGCGACCTGCGCGGCCGCGAAATCTCGATGATTTTCCAGAACCCGCGCGCCGCGCTTAATCCGATCCGCAAGGTCGGCCACCAGATCGAGGATGTGCTGCTGGAGCACGCGCAGGCTGACAGGGACCGTGTCGCCGAGAAAGCCGTCGAGATTCTCGAGCAGGTGCGCATCTCGCGGCCGCGCGAGCGCTATCACGCCTATCCGTTCGAACTGTCCGGCGGCATGTGCCAGCGCATCGTCATCGCGCTGGCACTGGCATGCCGGCCGCAATTGCTGATTGCCGACGAGCCGACCACCGGCCTCGACGTCACCACGCAGAAGGCGGTGATGGATCTCGTGATGGAACTGACCCGCGAGCGCGGCATGTCCACCATTTTGATCACCCACGATCTCGGCCTCGCCGCCGCCTATTGCGACCGCGTTGTGGTGATGGAGAAGGGTCACGTCGTCGAAACGGCGACCGCCGACGCTATTTTCAGGCGGCCCCAGCATCCCTACACGCGCAAGCTGATGCGCGCGACGCCGCGGCCCGGCGGCACCTTGCGCGGCCTGTTGCCGGAAGGCGAGGCATTGCCCGAACCGAAGCCGCAGGCCACGGCTGAATTGAAACCCCTGCTCGCCGTCGAGAACCTGGTGAAGGAATATCCGCGGCAGGAGGCTGGCGGCTTCAAGCTGTTCAAGCCGAAGGGGCCGGCGCCGGAGCCGTTCCGCGCTGTCGATGGCATCAGCTTCTCGGTAGCGCGCGGCGAAAGCGTCGGGCTGGTCGGCGAGTCCGGCTGCGGCAAATCGACGACGTCGATGATGCTGATGCGGCTGATCGACAAGACCTCCGGCACCATTACTTTCGACGGCGAGGACATCGGCGCCATCCCGGCGAAGACCTTCGCCACGCTGCCACAGCGCAAGCGCATCCAGATGGTGTTCCAGGACCCGACCGAGAGCCTCAATCCGCGCTACACGGCGGCCCGCGCCATCGCCGATCCGCTGCTGCGCCTCGGTCAAATCGCGCGCACGGACCTCCGCGCGCGCTGCGAGGAACTGGCGACGCAGGTCGGCCTGCCGCTCGACCTGCTCGACCGCTTTCCGCATCAATTGTCCGGCGGCCAGAAGGCCCGCGTCGGTATCGCCCGCGCCATCGCGCTCAAACCCGACCTTGTCGTGCTCGACGAGCCGACTGCCGCCCTCGACGTATCGGTGCAGGCCGTGGTGCTCAACCTGCTGCAGGACCTCAAGGATAGCCTCGGCATGAGCTACCTTTTCGTCTCGCACGACCTCAATGTGGTGCGCTTGCTGTGCGATCGGGTTATCGTGATGCGGAGCGGGCGGATCGTCGAGGAGGGCGAAACCGCGCGCGTCATGGATAAGCCGCAGGCGGAGTATACGCGCGATCTCCTGGCGGCGATCCCGCACCCGCCGCTCTGAAGACGAGACCTGAAGCCGGATGAGTTTGACTGGAACGGAAGAGCCGCGCGGACCCGCGAGGTC
>JAEZEY010000196.1 GCA_023432845.1 Pseudomonadota bacterium | reverse complement strand
GCATCATGGCCGGCGATCATACCATCGGCGATTTCGTGCTGATCAACTCTGTGCTGATCCAGCTCTACATTCCGCTGAACTTCATGGGCATGGTCTATCGCGACATCAAGCAGGGCTTGGTCGATCTCGAGAACATGTTCACGCTGCTGGATGAAAAGCCGGAGGTGGTCGACAAGCCCGGCGCGCCGCCGCTGGTCGTCGACAAGGGTGCGATCCGGTTCCAGAACGTCAGCTTTCACTACGATTCCGACCGGCCGATCCTGAAGGATGTGTCGTTCGATATTCCGGCCGGCCGCATGGTGGCGATCGTCGGGCCGTCGGGCGCGGGTAAATCGACGATCAGCCGTATCCTGTTCCGCTTCTACGATATCTCCAGCGGCTCGGTGACCATCGACGGCCAGGATATCCGCGACGTCACGCAGGAAAGCGTGCGCGCCGCCATCGGTGTGGTGCCGCAGGATACGGTGCTGTTCAACGACACCATCTTCTACAATATCCAGTACGGTCGTCCGGGCGCCAGCGAGGAGGAGGTCTACGCCGCAGCCCGGCTGGCGCAGATCGACGGCTTCATCCGGCAGTTGCCGCAGGGCTATGCCACCATGGTGGGCGAGCGCGGATTGAAACTGTCCGGCGGCGAGAAGCAGCGCGTTGCGATTGCTCGCACCATCCTGAAGCAGCCGCCGATCCTGATGCTCGATGAGGCAACGAGTGCGCTCGACAGCCACACGGAGAAGGAGATCCAGGACGCGCTGGATCGCGTTGCCGAGAACCGGACGACCCTGATCATCGCGCACCGGCTATCCACCATCGTGCATGCCGACAACATTCTGGTGCTGGAGAAGGGCGTCCTGGTCGAGCAGGGGACGCATCCGCAACTGATCGCACGCAACGGCCTCTATGCCAGCCTGTGGAACCGCCAGCTTCAGGCGGCCAAGGCACGCGAGGAACTTGCGCGGACACTGGAGGAAGCGGAAAAGGCTGGCGCGTTGCGTCCGGCGGATACGGCAGTTCCAGGCGGGCGGGCGCCGGATATGCCGTTGGACGAACGCCAGCCTGCCGAGCTGCCGGAGCCGATCGACAAGGACGTCAAGGATATCGAGAGACCGGGATGACGGACGAGGGCGCGAACGGTCGTGCAGGGCCAGGGGGCAGGATGCCTTCCGGCCCGGCGCGTATCGTTCTGCGCGGGCTTCGCGGCATCCTCGATGTGTTCCTTGCGCTGATCCTGCTGTTCGAGGAATGGGGCTGGCAGCCGCTCGCCAATCTGATCGGCCGGTTGCGCCGCTTCGAGATCTGGCAGCGGCTGGAGGTCTGGCTTGAGGGCTTACCGCCCTATGGCGCACTGTGCGCGTTCGTGCTGCCGTCGTGCCTGATTTTCCCACTCAAAATCGCGGCCGTGTATCTCGTCGCGACCGGGCATTTCGTAACCGCGGCGCTGATGCTGATCGGAGCCAAGGTCGTCGGCACCGCGATCCTGGCGCGGATTTTCATTCTGACCCAGCCGAACCTGATGCAGATCAGCTGGTTCGCGCGGCTCTACAACACGCTGATGCCGTGGAAGGACGCGCTGTTCGCCTATGTGCGCGCCACATGGATCTGGCGTTATGCGCGCTTGCTTAAAGCTCAGATGAAGCGTGCGATGCGCCGGGCCTGGGAGACATTGCGGCCGCGGCTGATGCGGGTGCGGATCTATCTCCGCGATCTGTGGCGGCGGCTGAGGTTGCGCGCGGAGTCCTGATTGATCCGCTGCCGGTCATTCCGGCGCAGGTTTCTCACACACCCGTGAGCGGATGGGACGCTCACGTCCCGCTGCGGAATTCGCTGCGCTTGTAGCCTTGTAGATAGAGCAAGGTCGTCAGGTCGCCATGCCGGACTGAGGCGCGGGCTTCGGCGGCGACAATCGGCTTGGCGTGAAAAGCGACGCCGAGGCCGGCTTCCCGGATCATGGCGAGATCGTTGGCGCCATCGCCGACCGCCAGCGTCTCCATCTCCAGCAGGCCGAGCTTGGCGCGCAGGGTTTCGAGCGCTTCCAGCTTGGCTTCGCGGCCGAGGATCGGCATGGCGACGGTGCCGGCGAGCTTGCCGTCGGCGATTTCCAGTGTGTTGGCCTGATGACTGTCGAACCCGACCCGCTCGGCGATGCGCGAGGTGTAGAAGGTGAAGCCGCCGGAAACGAGCGCGCAGTAGGCGCCATTGGCGCGCATCGTCGCCACCAGTTCGCGGGCGCCGGGGATCAGCGTGACCTTCTCGTCGTAGAGCTTCTGCAGCACCGACGCGTCGAGCCCCTTCAGCAGCCCGACACGCTCCTTGAGGGCAGCCTCGAAATCCAGCTCGCCGCGCATGGCGCGCGCGGTGATGTCGGAGATTCGTGCGCGCAGGCCGACGAACTCGGCCAGTTCGTCCAGGCATTCCTGGGCGATGATGGTCGACTCCATATCGGCAACAAGCAGCTTCTTGCGCGTCCAGGCGATGTCGTTCGGGACCACGTTGACGTCGATGGGGAGCCTCGAGAGCGCCTCGCTAACCGCGGCGCGGATGCGCGCCGGCTCGTCCGGATCGTCACTGACGAACAGCGCCTGCCAGGCCTCTCCCGCCGAAAGCCAGTCCTGCTGCAATTCGGCGCTGCTCGGCAGTAGCGCCGCGGCCTTCCGGGCGACATCGGTGCTGACGGCCGGGGCCTCGGGCGGACTGGTCAGAACGAGAGCGTAGCAGAGCATCATTGCGCGGTTCTCATTTTCGGGCTCGCCGGGCGCTGCCGGCTGATTTAGCAAGGGGGCATGAAACCCCGCCGCGCCATCCTTATTGCCGGGCCGACCGCCAGCGGCAAGTCCGCCCTCGCGATCTCGCT
>JAEZEY010000175.1 GCA_023432845.1 Pseudomonadota bacterium | reverse complement strand
TCAGCGACTCATAGGTCGGCTCCCATTCGTATTTCAGCAGCGGCGAATAGGGCTTCTGCCTGTCCTGCAGCGCCGGCTGCTGGCCGGGCGCGCCCCAGGTGAGCGTCGCGTCATCGACGGCGTAAGTGACGGGCTGTTTCAGGTCCGGATGCACCTTGTAGAAGTTGGCTTCCAGCGCATTCACGAGCGGAATGTCGAGTCCGTCCTGCCAGATGCAGTCGGTGCCCGAGGCGTCGACGCCGTGCTCGTGCCCCGAGCCGTTCGGCGTCAGCACGAAATCGTTCTCGCTCAAAGTCATCTTGTGGCCGTCGACCACGGTGTAGGCGCCCTTGCCTTCCATGATGAAACGCAAGGCCGAGGCCGAGTGCTGATGCGCCGAGGCGGTTTCGCCGGCGCGCATCACCTGAAGCCCGGAATAAAGCCAGCCGACCGCGGCGGCGTAATCGCGCCGGCCCGGATTGTTGAGATAGATGACGCGGCGGCCGGCTTTTTCCGGGGCGACGAGTTCGATCGAGCGCAGCACGGGCTCGCGCAGATCCTGATAGCGCCACAGCACCGGCACCGAGTCCGATTTCGGCTCCCAGGGCTCGATCTTGTTGGCCACGGTCCACAGCGCCGCAGCCTCGAATTTCTCAAGATCGCCGTAATAGGCAACCAGGTCGGCCGTGTCCTCGACATTGGCCCGGCCGGCGACATCCTCCCGGTACTGGTCGTGGCGTGTGGCGGGGGCCTGTCCGGTCATGGGTAAAGTCCTTCCAAATGCGCGGGGACGGGCCAACCCGCCCCCTTGCCTCGCCCGGCATAATACGCGACTAAGAGGCTTATGACACAGGACAAAGCCGCCGCCGCGGGTGACTGGGCAGAGCCCAAGGCCACCGCGCTCATCGTGCTCGCCGATGGAACCGTGCTCGAAGGCTTCGGCATCGGCGCCGAAGGCCACGCCGTCGGCGAGGTCTGCTTCAACACCGCCATGACGGGCTACGAGGAAATCCTCACCGACCCGTCCTATGCCGGGCAGATCATCACCTTCACCTTCCCCCATATCGGCAATGTCGGCACCAACGAGGAAGACATCGAGTCGCTGAACATGGCGGCCCGCCCGGGCGCCTGCGGCGTCATCCTGCGCACCGACATCACCCAGCCGTCGAACTACCGCGCCACCCGGCCGCTCAATGACTGGCTCAAGGCGCGCGGCATCATCGGCCTGTCCGGCATCGACACCCGGGCGCTGACCGCGCTGATCCGCGAAAAGGGCATGCCCAATGCCGTGATCGCGCATTCGCCGTCCGGCAAGTTCGACCTCGAGGCGCTGAAGAAGGAAGCGCGCGAATGGCCGGGCCTGGTCGGCATGGACCTGGTGCCGATGGTGACGAGCGCGCAGCGCTTCACCTGGGACGAGACCGAGTGGCAATGGGGCAAAGGCTACGGCCGCCAGGACAAGCCGGAATTCCATGTCGTCGCGATGGACTACGGCATCAAGCGCAACATTTTGCGCCTGCTGGCGAGCGCCGGCTGCAAAGTCACGGTGGTGCCGGCGACGACGAGCTATGACGACATCATGGCTCTCAAGCCGGACGGCGTGTTCCTGTCGAACGGCCCGGGCGATCCGGCCGAGACCGGCAAATACGCGGTGCCGGTCATTCAGCAGGTTGTGAAGTCCGGCACGCCGACTTTCGGGATTTGTCTGGGCCACCAGATGCTCGGCCTCGCGCTCGGCGGCCGCACCGAGAAGATGCATCAAGGCCACCACGGCGCCAATCATCCGGTGAAGGACATCACGACCGGCAAGGTCGAGATCACCTCGATGAACCACGGCTTCGCGCTCGACAAGGACTCGCTGCCGGGCAGCGTCGAGCAGACGCACTTCTCGCTGTTCGATGGGTCGAATGCCGGCATCGCGCTCAAGGACAAGCCGGTGTTCTCGGTGCAGTATCACCCGGAGGCCTCGCCCGGCCCGCGTGACAGCCATTATCTGTTCCAGCGCTTTGTCGAGCTGATGCGCGAGAAGAAGAAGGCGAAGGTGGGCGCTTAGCGCCGCTCGCCTTTGTTCATGCCCTACAAACTCGCCATCTTCGATTTCGACGGCACGCTGGCGGATTCGTTTCCGTGGTTCACGACCGTCCTCAACGACACCGCTGATAGATTCCGCTTCCGCCGCGTCGCGCCGCATGAGATCGACGGCCTGCGTGGCAAGTCATCGCGCGAGATGATGCAGATATTGGGCGTGTCGGCGTGGAAGCTGCCGTTCATCGCCCGCTATATCCGCAAGCGCAAGGCGCAGGACCTTCACCGCATTCCGCTGTTCGCCGAGGCGCCGGCGGCGCTGCGCCGCCTGAGCGAGGCCGGCGTGCGACTGGCCATGGTCAGCTCCAATTCGGAAGCCAATATCCGCAAGATGTTCGGGCCCGAGATCGCGGCGCTGATCGCGCATTACGAATGCGGGGCGTCGATGCACGGCAAGGCCAAACGCTTCCGGATGGCGCTGCGCAAAAGCGGCATCGCCACGCATGAGGCCATCACGATCGGCGACGAATTGCGCGACATCGATGCGGCGCGCGAAGCCGGCATCGCCTTCGGCGCCGTGACCTGGGGCTATACGCATGGCGCGGCGCTGAAGGCGGCGCGGCCCGACTTTGCCTTCGACACGTTCGACGAGATGGTGGAAACGATCGTTGCCCCGGTGCGTTGAGGTGCCATGCAGACACCGATCACTTATTTCTTCGCGGACGACGGCGCGGTGCCGAACAATCCGGCGCTGCCGATGCTGGTCTACAAGGCCGCGCTCGATCTTTCCGGCGCGCGCGACCCGGAAACAGCGATCGAAAAGCTGTTCGACGCCCACGACTGGGGTAACGGCCGCTGGCGCAACGGCATCTTCGCCTATGCGCACTATCACTCGATGATCCACGAGGTGCTGGGCATCGCCCGCGGCACCGCCAAGGTGCGCTTCGGCGGCGACAAGGGCGAAGTGCTCGACCTCGAACCCGGCGACATCGCCGTGCTGCCGGCCGGCACCAGCGGCTATCGGCGTCACCGGATCTGGTGGTCATTGGCGGCTATCCGCCCACCGGCACCTACGACCTGTGCCGCGGCGACCGGCCGTCCGACCGGGACCGCGCGGTCAAGACGATCCCCAAGGTGCCGGTGCCAGAGACCGATCCGGTCGGCGGCAAGGATGGACCCTTGGTGAAGCTGTGGCGTAACGCCCAGCGATCATAGTCCGCGCGGCATGAAGGGCGCCGGATCGATGTAAGGCGCTTCGCCCGTCATCATCTCCGCGATCAGCCGTCCGGACGCCGCGCCCATGGTGAAGCCCTGGTGGCCGTGGCCGAAGTGCAGCCACAGGCCGCGATGGCGCGGCGCTTCACCGATCACCGGCAACATGCTCGCCAAAAATGGCCGCGTGCCGAACCACGGCTCGGCATCGACCGACGTGCCGAGGTCGATGAACTCGCGCGCATATCGTTCGCAGCGCTTGAGCTGCGTTTCATTCGCCGGCATGTCGAAATCGGCAAGGTCGGCGCCGGTGGTGATGCGCAGGCCGCGCGCCATCGGTGCGACCACATAGCCGCGGTCGACATCGAACAGCGGCCTGGTCAGCGGCGCGCCGCCGGCGAAGTGGCGGTGATAACCGCGCTTCATCACCATCGGAAAGCGATAGCCATAGGGGCGCAGGAAAGACGGCGACCACGGCCCCAGCGCCACCACGACATCCGGGGCTTCGACGGCCCCGCCGGCGATGGCAACCGACCAGCCCTGCGCCGTCTGCAGCAAGGAGGCGGCGTCACCAATCGCGATGGTGCCGCCCGGGCGAACGAAGAGTTCGGCGTAGTTCTTCACCAGACGGCCGGGATCGCGAACCGCCCAGGGCGCGGTCCAATGAATGGCGCCGATGATGCGCTCCCCTACCGATGGTTCGAGCGCGCGCAGGGCGGCGCCATCGAGCAGCCGATAAGGCACGTCCCACACCGCGCCGACATGCTCGACCTTGGCGATCGCCGCATCGAAGCCGGCCTGGTCGCGAAACACATGCAGGTAGCCGTCGCGCTGGATCAAGTTGTCGCTGCCGGATTGGTCGATGAGCACGCCGTGTTCGGCAACGGATTGCGCGGCCAGCGTGGCATAGGCCATCGAAATCCGCTCGTGCCGATGCGGCTCGGAATTCCACCAGTAACGCAGGAGCGGCCCGGCCTGCCGCGGCAGCGCGGCCAGGCGATAGCGGACGTCATTGGCGAGGCCGAACCCGATGCGCGCCAGGCTGATGACATCGCGCGGCATGGCGTAAGGCTGCACCGCCTCGCTTTGAATGATGCCGGCATTGCCGTGGCTGGTCTCTTCGCCGGGGCCGCGGCGGTCGACGATGACCACCTGCCAGCCGCGCTTCTGCAAATGCAGGGCCGTCGAAACGCCGATCATCCCGGCACCAAGCACTATCGCCGAACGCATCGAATCCTGCCTTCCGTCCTCCGCCGATACCGCAGCGCTTACCGGGCGCGGTCATCGGGCTCCCGGCGGCTATGGGCAGGAGCGCCCAAGCCGCAGATTACCCCCGGGGGCGGCACCACGAATACGCCAGCTTCCGGCGTCATGGCCAGCACTGGCGTTGTCGCGCCACGGCGAATGTGTCATGTCGTCGCGCCCCGCCCGAGCCCGGCGCCGGAGCCCATTGAGCGCCATCCCATGGACTGGATCAGCTTCTACGACTTCAAGCACTCGGTAATCTATGTGAATGCGCGCCATCGCGATGTGCATTACGAGACCATCGCCAAGGACATTCGCGCGCTGGTGCCCTCTCCCGGCGCCATCGTCATGGATTACGGCTGCGGCGAAGCGACGAGCGCGGCACTGGTGGCGGAAGTCTGCCAACATCTCACCTTGGTCGAGGCGGCGCCAAACGTGCGCGCGGCTTTGCGCGAGCGCTATGCATCCAACCCGAAGATGTCGGTGATGAGCCCGGACGAAGCCGCGGCGACCCCGGATCACTCCGTGGACATGATCGTGCTGCACTCGGTGGCGCAGTATCTCACCGCCGAGGAACTGAGCGCCATGATGGCGACGTTCCGCCGTCTCCTGAAACCTACCGGCACCTTCGTGCTCGGCGATATCGTGCCGCCGCAGATGGCTTCGGCGTGGGCCGCGCTGTCGCTCCTGAAATTCGGGGCGGCTAACGGCTTCTTCTGGGCCGCGGTCGGCGGCCTGATCCGCATTCTGCTGTCGGACTATTTCACGCTGAAGAAAACGCACGGGCTGTCGCACTACACCGAGACCGAGATGCTCGCGCGGCTGAAGACTGCGGGCTTTGCGCCCCGGCGCGCCGCGCGCAATATTGGCCACAACCGGCGCCGCATGACGTTTCTGTCGCGGCCGGCGTAACTGCGGTTTGTCGTTAACCTCCCTTTAACCACGATTCAATCTGTCGCACCCGCGTAACGCCATTGTGAGCGCGCTACGCTACTCTGACACCACGGCCCGGTGGCGGAGCGGCATACGCAAAGGACCCCGCAAGGTTCTTCACCCTGGTTCGAATCCAGGCTGGGCCTCCACTCTTTTCGTCTTAAGCCGCCGGCATCTTCTTTGCCGCGGCGGCAAGTGTCTTCGACACGCGTTCGAGCAGGAAGCGCGCCGGCGCCGACGGCGTCCGCTCCTTCAAGGTGAGCACGCCGAGACGGCGTTGCACGACCGGCTCGACCAGCGGCCGCATCACCAGCGCGCGATGGCTGAACATCGCCAGCGTGAGCGACGGCAGCGCCGTGATGCCGAGGCCGGCCGCGACCAGCGCCACGGCAGACGGGATCTGCTCGACTTCGTAGCGCGGGCGGATGAGCAACTCGGACTGGCCCATCGCGATATCGGCGAAGCGGCGCACCGACGTCGTCGCCGACAGGGCGATGAACGGATAATCGACGGTCTCGCGCCATGTCACCGACTTCTGCCGCGCCAGCGGATGATTGCGCTTGCACACCAGATAAAATGGATCGGCGCCGAATTCCTCGAACTGCAGTTCGGGATAGTCGGCGGCTTGCGTCGTCACGGCGAAATCGACGACACCGTTGCGCATCATGGCGACGGCACGGTCCTGCAGCAGGTCGTGCACGCTGACATCGATCCCCGGATACTCCTTGACGAAGGCGCCGAGCACGTCCGGCAGCACGGTGGCCGCGACCGATGGCAGCACCGCGATCGAAACCCGGCCGCGCTTGCCGGCCGAGCGCGCGGCAATGCCGCTCAGCGCCGTTTCGAAATCGCGCACCAGATCATCGGCGGTGGCGGCGAGTTCGCGGCCGTCCGCGGTGAGGATGAGCGAGCGCGTCGTGCGGTCGAACAGCCGCAGGCCAAGCTGCGTTTCGATTTTCGAGATCGTGCCGGACAGGCTCGGCTGCGAAATGCCGAGCTTGTCGGCCGCCTCGCTGAAGGAGCGGGCACGGCTCGCGGCGGCAAAAACCTGAAGCTGTCTCAAAGTTATATTCATAAGCTTCAATTATATATCAGACCTAATCCTTCCTTGACACCTATTTGTTTTCCTCCTTGGATGCCGGCCAGAAAAACGGCGAGGAAACGAATGGCGGAGCGACTGCTGGTTGGCGCCGGCGCCGGTTATTCCGGCGACCGCATCGATGCCCCCATCGCCGTGGTCCGCGACCTCAAGGCGTCGGGCGAACGCGCCGCCATCATCTTCGAAACGCTCGGCGAACGGACCCTGGCGCTCGCGCAACTGCGACGCCGCGACAACCCCGGTTTCGGTTATGAGCCGAAGCTGAAACCGCTGCTGACGCCGGTGCTGAAGGACTGCGTCGAGAACAAGATCGCCATCGTCGGCAATTTCGGCGCCGCCAATCCGCCCGCCGCGGCGAAGGTGATCGCCGACCTCGCCGCCGATCAGAAGGTGCGCGCGAAAATCGGCGTCGTCACCGGCGACGACCTGCTCGGTCCGGAAGGCATCGAGGCATTGCGCGCGGCAAGCAACGATCTGCCGGACGACAAAGCACTGGTCTCCGCCAATGCCTATCTCGGCGCGCAGCCGATCGTCGAAGCGCTGGGACAAGGCGCCGATGTCGTCGTTACCGGCCGCGTCGCCGATCCCGCGCTGACGCTCGGACCACTCATCCATGCCTTCGGCTGGGCCTATGACGACTGGCACCGGCTCGGCATCGGCACCATGGCCGGGCATCTGCTCGAATGCGGCGCGCAGGTCACCGGCGGCTATTTCGCCGATCCCGGTTTCAAGGACGTGCCGGAGCCGGAGAATATCGGCTTTCCCATCGCCACGATCGAACGCAGCGGCGACTTCGTCATCGGCAAGGCGCAAGGCGGCGGCCTCGTGGACCGCCGCACCGTGGCCGAGCAACTGCTCTACGAGGTGCATGACCCGGCCGCTTACCTGACGCCCGACGTCACCGCCGACATCAGCAACGCCGCGATCGTCGAAGTCGGCAAGGACCGCGTCCGCGTCGATGGCATTACCGGGCACCAGCGACCCGACACGCTGAAGGTGACGGTCTGCTATGACGGCGGCTGGCTGGCCGAAGGCGAGATCTCCTATTACGGCCCCAATGCGCTCGCCCGCGCGCGGCTCGCCGCCGACGTGGTGAAGAAACGCAGTCCGAAGGACATCCGTGTCCGCTGCGACATCATCGGCGTGCTCAGTGTGCTCGGCGACGACGGCGGCACAGCATTCGCCGATCTCGATTCATTCGGTGAGCCGACGCACGACGTGCGCCTGCGCGTCGCCTTTGCCGGCACCGACAAGGCGCTGGTCGAGCGCGGCCTGCAGGAAGTTGAAGCGCTCTACTGCGCCGGGCCCGCGGCCGGCGGCGGCATTCGCCTGGCGCTGCGGCCGCGCATCGCCGCGACCTCCTGTTTCATTCCGCGCGACGCGGTGCGGCCGAAGGTCGAGATCGTGGAGGCCCGCAATGGTTAAGCTGGAGCTTCACGCGCTCGCGCACGCACGCACCGGCGACAAAGGCAACCGGCTCAACATCTCGCTGATTGCGTACGAGCCGGCAGTCTATCCGCTGCTGGTGCGGCATGTCACCGAGGCCGCCGTGGCCATGCGGTTCATCCATCGCAAGCCGTCATCGGTGAAGCGCTACGAACTGCCGAAGATGCACGCGCTCAATTTCGTGCTCGACGACGTGCTCGACGGCGGCGTGACGCAGGCCCTCAACCTCGATTCCCACGGCAAAACCCTGAGCTTCCACCTGCTCGGAATGCGGATTCCGGTGCCGGAGGAACTTGTGAAATACGCCAAGGGCACCGCGTCCGCTGGCGCGGCCGTCATGGACAGCGCCGGGCGCGAATAGTATGACGCTGCCGGTTCGAAC
>JAEZEY010000089.1 GCA_023432845.1 Pseudomonadota bacterium | reverse complement strand
CTGCTGCTCACGCGCCAGATCAGGCGCGAAACCGTTGTTGGTGTGCGCGTGCATCTGTTCGTTCTGATAGTGGAACCGCTTGGCGTCGTGCACGGTGGTGAAGTCGTGCCGGCCGGCCACCGGGTTGAAATTCTCGGCATAGAGATCAGAGACTTCGACAGTATGGCCCGCGGCGGTCAGCGTGTCGCGCGCGGTATCCTTGAGCGCGGCCGTGAACGAGGTCGGCTCCGGATGTGCGTAGACCAGCAGAACATTCATATCCGGAACTCTAGGCTTTCTTCTCAAGACCGCCGAACAGGCCCTTGGGGAAGTACATCAGCACGATGAGCAGCACCGACAGCGAGATGATGTTGCGGAAGCCGGCGCCGAAGAAGACGATGGCTTCCGACTGGATCACGCCGAGCATGATGCCTCCGACGAGACCCGCGACCGGGCTGCCGAAGCCGCCGATGATGGCGGCGATGAAGCCGTTGATGCCGTAGGGCGTGCCGACGAGATAGGCCGTGTATTGCGTCGGCGTGATCAGGATGCCGGCGATGGCGCCGAGGCCGGCGCTGAGCGCAAAGGCGACGATGAGCATGCGCTCGACCGGAATGCCGAGCAGCGCCGCTGCCTCGCGGTTCTGCGCGCAGGCGCGCAGCGCCCGGCCCATGCGGGTGCGGTTGAAGAACTGCGTCAGTGCGAATACCAGCAGGGCGCCGACGCCGAGAACCCAGAACAGTTGATAGGGGATCGCGATGGCGCCGATTTTGAGCGGGCCGCCGGCGGTGAATTCCGGATAGGTGCGGGGCTGATCGCCGAGCGTCAGAATGATGATCTGCTCGATCAGCAACTGTACCGCGAGCGTCGCCAGAATGATGGCGAACAGCGGCGCATTGCGACGCCACATCGGATTGATGACGAAGATTTGCACCAGCACGCCGGCAGCCGCGACCAGGATGGTGGCGATGATCGCCGACAGCCAGATCGGCAGGCCGTAGCGCACCAGCAGAGTGTGCGCGAACATGCCGCCGAGCATGACGAACACGCCCTGCGCGAAGTTCACGATGCCGCTGGCGTTATAGATGACCGAGAAGCCGATGGCGATCAGGCCGTAGATGAGGCCGATGCCGATGCCGTTGACGAGACTCTGGATCAGTTCGACTGAACTAGGCATTGGCAACCTCTTCCACGCCCAGATAGGCGGCGATGACTTCCGGGTGGGTCTTGATTTCGTCGGGCGTGCCTTCGGCGATCTTGCGGCCGAAATCGAGCACAGCGATGCGGTGGGCGATGCGGGTGACCAGCGCGACGTCGTGCTCGATCAGCAGCACGGTGGTGCCCTGCGCGTTGATCTTCTGGATGATGTGGGCAAGGCCCTCGGTCTCCTGGGTGTTGAGACCGGCGGCCGGCTCGTCGAGCAGCAGCATCTTCGGCTTGGCAGCCAACGCCCGCGCGACTTCGAGCAGACGCTGCTGACCGTAAGGCAACAGCTCGGCATCGAGTTCGGCCTGCGCCGCTAAGCCGACGAATTCGAGCAGTTCGTGGGCGCGCTCGCGCACCTCAATTTCCTGCTTGCGGAACCAGGATGGCCGAAACAGCGAAGCGGCGACTCCACCGCGGGTCGCCAGGTGACAGCCGACCTCGACATTCTCGGCAACCGACATGCCCTTGAACAGTTGGACAAGCTGGAACGTCCGCACCAGGCCCATCGCCGCGATTTCATATTGCGGCACCTTGGTGACGTCGCGGCCGTCGAATTCGATGCTGCCGGCGGTCGAGCTCTGGAAGCCCGAGACCATGTTGAAGAACGTGGTCTTGCCGGCGCCATTCGGGCCGATGACGGCGAACAGGCTGCCCTGCGGCACCTCGAGATCGATCTCGTTGTTGGCAGCCAGACCGCCGTACCGCTTGGTGAGGCCCTTGACCTTGAGGAGAGTCATGTTCACACCTCCTCTTTCTTGCGGCGGAACAGGGTGCCGAGCGCCGACAGGCCCTTGGGCGCGTAGATCAGCGTGGTCAGCAGCACCACGGCATAGGCAATATCCTGGAAGTGGCCGCTGCCGCGAACGACTTCCTGCAGCAGCGAGGTGACGACCGCGCCGATGATCGGGCCGACGATGGTACCGACGCCGCCGACGAAGAGCATCGTGAAGGTCATGACGGCCATCTGCGGGCCGAACACTTCGGGGCTGATGAAGCCGATCGTGTGCGCGAACAGCGAACCGGCCGCCGAGGCGTAGAGCGCGGCAATGACGAAGGCGATCAGCTTGTAGCGCGACACGCGCACGCCGAGCGCGGCGGCGCCGCTTTCGCTGCCCGATATGGCGCGCAAGCCGCGGCCGAAGCGGCTGTCGCGCATGCGCAGCGACAGCCAGAAGCCGAAGGCCACCAGCCCGGCAAGCGCCACCAGCTTCCAGTGCTCGCTCTCGATGGTGAAATTGCCGATGCCGAGCGGCGGAATGCCGGCATAGCCCATGTAACCCTGAGTGACGCTCGTCCAGTGGATCGAGATGTCATAGGTGATCAGACCGAGCGAGAACGTCGCCATGGCGAGATAATGGCCGCGCAGGCGCAGGGTCGGATAGCCGATGACCAGCGCGAACAGGCCGGCAATGACCATGGATATGATCAATGCCGGCAGCGGATTCAGCCCGTACTGAACGCACAGAATAGCGCTGCCGTAGCCACCGATGCAGGCAAAGGCGTTCTGCCCGAACGAGGCCTGCCCCGTGTAGCCCATGAAGAAGTTCAGACCGATACAGAAGATCGCGTAGATCATCGCGAGCTGCATCACGGTCAGCAGAAAGCCGCCGTAGGCGAGCGCGCCGCATGTCAGCAGCGCAGCGACGACCAGCAGGCCGGCCTGGAAGCGGTCGAACCGCGAGGCGAATTTGGCCGCGCCGGGCGGCTTAGCTGAAGTAATAGCGGGCGAGGTCATGATGCGATTTGATCTCGTGCGTCGGCAATTCGGCGCGAACGCTGCCAGAGGAAAGGATGTAGACGCGCTGGGCCAGCTTGAGCGCCAGCGGCGCCTTCTGTTCGACCAGCAGGATGCCAAGGCCCTCCTTGTTGAGGGCTCCCAGCGTCGAGAGAATTTCGGTTGCCACGCGCGGCGCCAGGCCGAGCGACGGCTCGTCCAGAATGAGCAGCTTGGGTTCAGCCATGAGGGCGCGGCCGACGGCGAGCATCTGCTGCTCGCCGCCGGACATCGAAGAGGCCGTCTGATCGATACGCTCTTTCAGACGCGGAAACAGGGCGAAGACCTTGTCGAGCCGCCGGTCCATATCGGCCGGCGAGCCCGACAGTTTGTAGGCGCCGAGCTGCAGGTTCTCCCGCACGCTCATGTCGCCGAACAGGCCACGACCCTCCATCACCATGATGATGCCGAGCTCGGCGAGATCATGCGTTTTCAGGCCGGTGACGTCCCGTCCGTTGAACATGATCTGCCCCTTGCTGGCGATCAGCCGGGTCATGGCGCGGAGCAACGTGGTCTTGCCCGCGCCGTTCGGCCCGAGGATCGTGACGAACTCGCCCGGCGCCACATGGAGGCTCGTCGGACGAAGAGCCTCGATGTGGCCGTAGCTGGCCGCCAGATCGCGAACCGCGATCAGATGGGTCGTGTCAGAAGCCATCGTTACTTCCTGATCACCAGCTTGTCGCCTTTCACCGAGACGACCACATAGGGGTTCTCGGTGATGCCGATGTGGTTCTCTTTGGTGAAGTTGTACGAAGCGCCGGCGCCGGTATAGGGGCCGAGCTTCTCGAACGCGTCGCGCACCTTCTCGCCGTCGGTGGTACCGGCCGCCTTCATGGCCATCGTCATCATCATCATCGAATCCCAGGCGCGTGACGCCTGCGCATTATCGGTGCGGCCGTATTTGTCCTTCATCGCCTTGACGAAGGGTTCGGCCGCGGCACGGGCTTTGGGATCGGTGAGGACGCTCATGTCGTCCGACGCGATCTGAATCATCGGCGACGGCGCCATATACTGGTCGCCGAGCACCTTGCCGGCGGCCAGATGGATGTCGAGCTCCTGGATCGACGCCATCATGATCATGTCCTTGAGGCCGAGGCTTCGGATGTTATTGGCGGCGGTGACCACCGCGTTGCCCTGGCCGAGCATGATGACGGCGCCGGCACCGGCGGCCTTGATGCGGCCGATCTGCACACTGAAGTCCGAATCGTCTTGCTGATAGGTCTCGCTGGCGACGACCTCCAGGCCGAACTCGGCGGCGGTCTTTTCAGCGATGCCCTTCATCAGGGTCACGTACGGGCTCGGATCGGCGAGCAAGCCGATCTTGCGAACCTGCGTCTTTTCCTTGAGGTACTTGTAGCGCGTATCCACCTCGTATTTCGGCGGCGGCAGGAACTGGAACGCCCACTTCACCTCTTCCGGCTGACGCGGCAGGATCGAGCAGAGGAACATCGGCAGCTTCGCCTTGGTGACGAAGCTCGCGGCGGCGAAGTTGCCGGCCGAGATACAGCCCGAGTTGAAGGCCACGACCTTATCCTCGGACATCATCTTGCGATAAACGACCACCGCCTGCTGCGGCGTCGACTTGTTGTCTTCGGTGACGAGTTCGAGCTTCTTGCCGAGCACGCCGCCTTGCTTGTTGATCGCCTCGATGGCGACCGTCAGGCCGTCGCGCCAGTGGCCGTCGGTCAGCGAGCCGTAGCCGGTCAGGCCGAGCGACGAGCCGATCTTGATCGTGTCCTGGGCCTTGGCGGGCAGAACCGCCGTCAGCGCAAACGCCGCGGCGAGCAGGAATTTGCTGTGAGACTTCATCATTTCCTCCCTAACTCCATTCTTGGTTGGTCAGATTGAGACTTGTCGTAGTTTTTGAGACTTGTCGTAGTTGGACGTCGAAAACTTCAGCCGTTCGTCAAACCTTCTCGCGTACGTCGCGCAGCCCCTGCACCGCGGCCTGACGCAGGAAACCCTGATCCGACGACAGCACAAATACGTTGGCGCCCAGCGAACCCAGCCATGAGGCCTCCGTGCCGCTGCCGACAAAGACGCTGATCGACTTCCTGGCCTTGCGCGCCGCCTCGGCGATACGCTCGGTGGCGCGGATCACCGCCGGCGGTTCCTTGGAATCGTCGCCGAAGGCCGCCGTCAGATCGCCCCGGCCGATGAACAGCGAGTCGACGCCATCGACTGCGGCAATCGCTTCCACTTGGTCGAGCGCGACCGGATCCTCGATCTGCGCCACGAAGGTCATCTGCGCGTCTTGTTCGGCGATGTGCTGCCACATCGGCACGCCGGTATAGGCGCCGGCGCGCGTGCTGGTGGCAAAGCCGCGGGTGCCGTTGCGATAGCGGAACAATGCCGCGTATTCACGGGCCTCGGCCGCCGTTTTGACGTGCGGCACCAGTACGCCGGTCGCCCCGCAATCGAGCACCGACAGGATGCCTTCGGGCCCCGGCACGCGAACCAGCGCCGGAATGTCATGACCGCGCGCCGCCATCAGTGCGATATCGGTGGTGGTGCGGTCGAACGGCGCGTGCTCCTGATCGATCACGACAAAGTCGAAGCCGGCGCCGGCGAGAATTTCGGTGCCGTGACTTGTCGGCGTCTTCAGAAACGAACCGACGAGCTTGTCGCCGGCCAGCATGCGTTGGCGGAAGGTCGAAGTCCTGCTCATGTTGCTTGGTCTTCCGTTCTCAATTCTGGCCGGGCATCGGATAGTCGTCGGCGTTCAGGATCCAGCCGGGCTTCTGCGAGAAGTCCATGCGGGGCGGACAGAAGATGTCGACGAGTTGGTTGCGGCCCTTGCCGCTAGCCTCGGTGGTGTGAATCGACGGCGGCGGGATGATCGCGATCGAGGGCGTGCCGCACAGTTCGTGATCGTCCGGCAGCCAGTTGTTCTTGTTGACGACCCACGGCCAGCGCAGGTGATGGATGAACTCTCCCTCGATGGCGAGCGAGCATTGCTCGAAGTCGTCGTGATGGTGCGGCGACAGTTTGCTGGGGTCGCGCGGGCCATCGAAATAGTCGAGGAAGTTCACCATGATGGTGGTGCAGCGCCAGATACGGCCGAAGCGGCCCGGCTCCGGCGGCACGTCGAGGCTGTAGACGCGCAGCTTGAAGCCGCCCTTGGGCTCCGGCCAGTTCACGACCGGCGCGACATACGGCTTCGCGGTCTTGAAGTGATCCCTATTGCTGCACTTGGCATTGAGATCTTCCGAGCGCGTCGTGAACATCGCATAGATGCGGCCCGGCTCGATCACCTTCATCGACGACTTGCCCGGCGGCAGGAAGGCCAGGTTGTTGCCGGCGACGCGCTGCGTGCCGTCCTTGGTCGTGAACTCCACGACGGTCGAGGCGTCCGGAATCAGGACCGCGTATTCATCGGGCTGCGCGTCGCGCGACAGGACGTAATCCTTCTTCGGATCGATGTAGACCATGACCAGGTTCTGGCCACGGGCGATCCACGTCTTGCCGGTGGCGTTGTCTTCCTGCGGCGGCTCTTCGTAGAAGCGCACATATTCGGCGGTCCCGAACGGGCCGGTGACGGGGCCCTTGGCGGCCGGCGCCTTGGCGGCCAGAGCGGAACGCGGATCGCTGGCGTCATACATCGTCGAACTCCCTGACTTTCATTCCTCTCGACAGCGGAAGACCCCGCCGTCGGATTCTATGCCTTGCGGGCGGCCTCGACATCGGCCTCGATGCCGAGCGCGCGCGCCGTATTGGTCGAAACCATCTGCCGGATATCGTCGTCGCTGAAGCCGAGATCCATGCACAGCTTGATGCCGCGGCGCATGCCGTCGATCGGATCGAATGTGCCGACCTGGCCGAGATCGGAGGCGAGAATCGTCTGACCGACGCCGCCGGCCTCGATCTGTTTGCGCAAATCCTCAGCCTCGCGGCTCTTGAACTTGCAACCGTCGAGGAACATGCACAGCGAGTGCTCGACGAAAGCGCCCATCGCGGCGATGCCCTTCACGTCGTTGAGCGAGGCATCGACGATGTCTTCCGGATGCGTGAACACGAGCCGCTTGACGCCGCGGCGCTTGGCTTCCTCGAAAACGAGCCAGGTTTCGCTGACATGAAGATGGCCGCTCGCCAGCACCATGTCGCTCTTGGCGACGATATCGATGATTTCCTTGGTGTCATCGCGCAGGGTTCTCTTGTCGTCCTCAAGCACCTTGACCGGCGTCACCGGGCGCATGCGATCGGTCGAGGCGGGATGCGTCCACTGCGCCTGCGCCTGCCAGCGCAGGTGGTTTTCTGCGGCCAAGGTCGGCAGCCAGACGATCTTGCCGCCCAGCGCTGCGGTGTGCTCGACGGCATAAGGATTGAGGCCGCCGACCACATTGTTGAGCACGATGCTCGGATAGATCTTGGTCTTGAGATCGGGGAAATGCTTACGGATCAGCGCCGTGGTCATCACGCTGCTGTAGTCATGATCCTTGGTCACCACGGCGGCGTAGCCGACCTGCGAGGCCTGTTTCAGCATTTCAACGTGATCGAGGGCGCGCGGCGCGATCGACGGACCGGTGTGCACGTGCGGGTCGATGGCGCCCTTCAGCAAGGCGTCGATGCGCTGTTCGGTCGTGGCCTGTCCTGACATTTCCTCACCAAAGCTCTTGCATCCGCGCGCGATTTTATCTATTGTTCTCGAGTGCGGAACGCTGTTTCAAAACAACGTAACGGACCGTGGGACGCAATGTCAAACGGAACGATGACGCAGACGCAAAAATGCTGTGTTGCAGCGTCATGATCGTTGCTTGGGATTCGTCGTCCGTAACGTTGTTCTGCGATCGTGAACCGTGGTAATTATCGCCGCATGACTGAGCCCGAATCCGGCGGCGTCCGTTCCGTCCAGCTTGCCATCGATGTTCTGGAATCCGTTGCCTTTGCCGACGGCGAACTTGGCGTGACGCAGATCGCCGAGCGCCTGAACGTGACCAAGGGATCGGTACACCGGCATTTGCAGACATTGGTCGAGCGCGGCTATTTGGCGCAGAACCCTTCGACGTCGCGTTACATGATCGGGCCGAAGAGCCGCCTTCTGGCGCGCCACGCGCCGGATGAGGATCTCGTGTTCGTTGCCGAAGGACCGATGCGGCAACTACGCGACGCGCTCGATCAGCCCATCGTTCTATCGGAAATGACGCCCCGCGGCGCGCTCGTGCTGCACAAGCTCGCCGGCTCTTCGCCCGTCGAGATCGGCGTGCGTTCCGGCAGCGAACTGACGTTTCATGCCTCCGCGCAGGGCAAGGTGATGCTGGCCTATGCGCCGCAGCCCTTCCGCGAGCGCGTGCTGGCGCGGCCGCTGCACCGCTTCACCGACAAGACCATCGTGTCACCGCGCAAGCTCGAGCACGAACTGCAGGAAGTATGTCTCTTATACACATCAGACG
>JAEZEY010000033.1 GCA_023432845.1 Pseudomonadota bacterium | reverse complement strand
GTCCGCGGTCCCGGCTTGACGCGACCGGGGGTGAGGAATAAGTACATGCCATTCCGTGGTCATTTGAGCCGGCCGGCTTGCAGCCACGTTAAACAACTCGCTAAACAGGCCGGGGAACATCAAGGGTCCCGGCCGAACCTTCGTTCAGGCCGGGTTTTTTATGGCCTGATGTGTCCGGGAGGCCTTCATGACCGAAGGTCATGTGTTGGGGATGAACGCCAAGCCGAACCAGGCCGATCTGCCGCGCGATCAAATCGTGCGCGATGCCGACAATCCGCGCGACTCCCACATCGCCCGCTTCGGCGCCGACAAGCCGCTCAAGCTCGATGCCGGCGTTGACCTGTCGCCATTCCAGATCGCCTACACGACGTATGGGACTCTCAACGCCGACCGCTCCAACGCGATCCTCATCTGCCATGCGCTCACCGGCGATCAGCACGTCAACAACGTGCATCCGGTGACCGGGAAGAACGGCTGGTGGGAAACCCTGATCGGTCCCGGCAAGCCGATCGACACCGAGCGCTATTTCGTCATCTGCACCAACGTGCTCGGCGGCTGCATGGGTACTACCGGGCCGGCCTCGACCAATCCGGCGACCGGCAAGCCGTGGGGGCTCGACTTCCCCGTCATCACCATCCGCGACATGGTGCGTGCGCAGGCGATGCTGCTCGACCATCTCGGCATCGAAACCTTGTTCGCCGTCGTTGGCGGCTCGATGGGCGGCATGCAGGTGTTGCAATGGGCGGCGAGTTATCCCGACCGCGTATTCGCGGCGCTGCCGATTGCTACCGCCACGCGCCACTCGGCGCAGAACATTGCGTTCCACGAAGTCGGCCGCCAGGCTATCATGGCCGACCCGGAATGGAAGGGCGGGCGTTATCATCGCGAGGGCACCAATCCGCGCCGCGGCCTCGCGGTCGCGCGTATGGGCGCGCACATCACGTACCTGTCAGACGCGGCGCTACACCGCAAGTTTGGCCGCAACTTCCAGGACCGCGAGAAGGCGACGTTCTCGTTCGATGCCGATTTTCAGGTCGAAAGCTATCTGCGCCACCAGGGTATTTCCTTCGTCGAGCGTTTCGACGCCAACTCCTATCTCTATCTCACGCGCGCGATGGATTATTTTGATCTCGCCGCGGACGCTGGCGGCGTGCTTGCCAATGCCTTCAAGGATACGCCGACGCGTTTCTGTGTAATCTCGTTCACCAGCGATTGGCTGTTCCCGACGCCGGAATCGCGCGCCATCGTCCACGCGCTCAATGCCGCCAAGGCGCGTGTGTCCTTCGCCGAGATCGTTACCGACAAGGGTCACGACGCCTTCCTGCTCGACGAGCCGGAAATGTTCGCCATCGTGCGCGGTTTTCTCGATGGCGCCGGCAAGGCACGCGGACTGCCGTGGCTTTCGGCGAAGAAATAGTCTGGCAAGATCGACAAAGCTCATGAGCAACAGAAAAATCAAGCCGCAGATTCGCAACAGCAGCGGCGCGCGCGTCGACCTCATGCTGGTCAGCGACATGGTCGAGCGCGATGCCAAGGTGCTCGACGTCGGCTGCGGCGACGGCGAGTTGCTGCAAATTCTCGCCGACACGCGCAACGTCGATGGCCGCGGCATCGAGTTGTCGCGCGAAGGCGTCAACGAATGCGTCGCGAAGGGGCTGGCCGTGATCCAGGGCGACGCCGACACCGATCTCGCCGACTATCCGGACGACGCATTCGACTACGTCATCCTGTCGCAGACACTGCAGGCGACACGCCAGCCTCGCGTGGTGCTCGAGCACATGCTGCGCATCGGCCGGCACGCCATCGTCTCGTTCCCGAATTTCGGCCACTGGACGGTGCGCATTCAACTCATGTTTCAGGGCCACATGCCGCAAACCGATATTCTGCCCTACAGCTGGTACGACACGCCCAACATTCATCATTGCACGATCAAGGACTTCGTCCAGCTCTGCCAGACCGTAGGCGTCTCGATTGACAAGGCGGTGGCACTCAACGCTTGGGGGGCGCCGCTGCGTCTCAACGCGCCATGGTGGTTCTGGAACATGTTCGGCGAGCAGGGCGTGTTTCTATTGAGCCGGAAAGGCTGAGCGGTTCGACGGAGACGATGGTGAACGCGCGTGGTTAAGCGCCGTCGATGTTCACCATGTCGTTTCATCGTTAATTCAATCCGATCATTTGTCGAAAATTGTCCGTGCTATCCCCGATGCACGGGCCGCGCGAGTGACGTCGCGCGAAGACATTTTGGAATCGGGGACACGTACATGCGCACGATGCGGTTTATGGTCGCTTTTAGCGGCATCGCGCTGATCGCCTTCTGCGAACCGGCGGTCAGTCAGCCGATGCCGCAGTCCAAGCCGAAGGCCGCTCAACAGTCCTCGGCGACGAAGAACAAGACGCTCGCCGATCGCGCGCAGCGCGAGGCCAACGCCAATCGCCTGCGCAGCACCGCCATCTCGGCGCCACCGAAGGCGCCGCTGACCGGCTGGCCGGCGCTGGTGCGTGAGGCGCGCAAATACATGGGCACCAATCCGACGGCGCGCGACCGGCTGTGGTGCGCGACCTTCATGAACATGGTTCTCGCCAAGGTCGGTTATTCCGGCACCAATTCGGACGCCGCGCGCTCCTTCGCGCAATACGGCCGCCGCATCAACGAACCGCGCGTCGGCGCCATCGCCGTGCTTACGCGCGGCAAGAACGGCGGCCATGTCGGCGTCGTCTCCGGCATTGATGCGCACGGGAACCCGATCATCATTTCCGGCAACCACGGCCGCAAGGTCGGCGAGGCGATCTATCCGCGCTCGCGCGTCATTGCCTATGTGATGCCCACCGACCGCGGTGCGCCGGCGGCTCAGTACGCCGACCGCAGTGCGCAGCAAAAGAGCAGCGACAACGAGCTCGACTCGCCGATCGCCGAACTGCTCGCTGTCATCGAATCCGAATACAGCGCCAAGGGCCGGCCGCGCGGTACCGGTCCGCAGCCTCGTCCGGTGCCGCCGTCGCAGGCGCATCGCGATGTCCCGCTCGATCCGGCGCTCGCTGAGTTTCTTGGTCTCAAGGCTCGGGCCGCTCCGCCGCCGCGGACCGATACGCAGATTTCGCGCATGCCGGTGCAGCCGCCGGCCGCGTCGGCGCCGCGGCGTGAGCTGCGCGTCGAGCAGCGTGCACCGGGCCGTGTGGCCTCGAACGGCGCGATCGTGATCTCGCGCTGAGTCCTACAGCAGCGCGTTGTCTTTGAGCGTGTCGCCGGGCGCGATGTCGCCGCCCTCGATCACTTCGGCGTAGATGCCGCAGTCCATGTGATTGAAAGCCTGCATCAGGGACTGCGGGATATTGAGGTCGCGCGCGCCGGTGACCGGATCGACGTTGGTCGCGGCGCAACGGACAATGCGCTTGACCACCCTGAGCCGGGCCTTGTTGCCGATTTCGATCTCCTGGTTGAGCAGATCGAACTCGCGCCAGGCCGGCCAGCCGGTGACGTAGAGATTGGCGCGGAAGCGCAGGGGATCGACCGGCTGCCCGACGGCACTCTCGATCGCCGCGACCGAGGCGAGGTTGATGATGGACACCACTTTCTTCGCCACGTCGGAGAAACTGTGTGGACTGCCCGGCGCGCCTTCGCCGGACAGCACCTTGGGCGGGCCGTTGAGTTCCGCCGGCATGAATTTACGGAAGAAGGCCTCGACCGCCAGCCGGCCTTCCTTGGTCCGCAGGTCGGCGCGCACCGCCGCGCGGCCTTCGTGCTGAATGGTGAGCGTGTGGCTGCCCTCGTCGTAATCGGTCTTCAGCCCGGCCAGCCGCTCGTTGCGCATCAGCATCAGGAAGCGCTGCTTGGGGAAATAGGTGGGTGCCGCGGGGTCGAACCCGGTCGGGCCGTTCTCGATGGCATAGAGCCGGTCGGCCGGCAGGGTCAGCCCGGCCGTCAGGCGGACCTGCGGCAATTTCTGCGGCGACAGGCCCTTCACTGGATAGCGATATATCGATTGGATACTGGCCTGATCGGACATGGGAAGGACTCGTGTCGGCGCCACGGGAAGGGGTCAAGTCTGACCTATATCAACCCGCCGGGCTCTTCACACCGGCAAATTGGCTCCCACATAAGGACCAGCAGGCTGCCGCCAAGGGGCCTGAATTCGACCGGTGCCTTTAAGGGCCGAAGGGAGTTCAGACGATGAATTTCGAGAAATACACCGACCGCGCCCGCGGTTTTGTCCAGTCGGCGCAATCCCTGGCCCTGCGCGAGGGTCATCAGCAGTTCGCCCCCGAACATCTCTTGAAAGTCTTGCTCGACGACCCCGAAGGGTTGGCGGCGGGCCTGATTGACCGTTCCGGCGGCAATTCGCGCCAGGCTTTGCGTGAGACCGAGGCGGCGCTGGCCAAGCGCCCGAAAGTCTCGGGCGGCGGGGCCGGGCAGGTCTATCTCGACCCCGCTCTGGCGCGGGTCTTCGACGCCGCCGAAAAGGCCGGCGAGAAGGCCGGCGACAGTTTCGTCACCGTCGAGCGTCTGCTGCTGGCGCTGGCCGTCGAGAAGGACAGTGAGGCCGGCAAGGCTTTGTCTCGTGCCGGCGTTACGCCGCAGAATCTCAATGCGGCCATCGAGGCCCTGCGCAAGGGCCGCACCGCGGACTCGGCCTCCGCCGAGAACGCCTATGATGCGCTGAAGAAATACGCCCGCGATCTGACGCAGGCGGCGCGCGACGGCAAGATCGATCCGGTCATCGGCCGCGACGAGGAAATCCGCCGCACCATCCAGGTGCTGTCGCGCCGGACCAAGAACAACCCCGTTCTGATCGGCGAGCCCGGCGTCGGCAAGACCGCCATCGTCGAGGGACTCGCCCAGCGCATCGTCAATGGCGACGTCCCGGAGAGCCTCAACGACAAGAAACTGCTGTCGCTCGACATGGGCGCGCTTATTGCCGGCGCGAAATATCGCGGCGAGTTCGAGGAGCGCCTCAAGGCGGTGCTCAACGAGGTCACCTCGTCAGACGGCGGCATCATCCTCTTCATCGACGAGATGCACACGCTGATCGGCGCCGGCAAGGCTGACGGCGCCATGGATGCTTCCAACCTATTGAAGCCGGCGCTGGCCCGTGGTGAGTTGCATTGCATTGGCGCCACCACGCTCGACGAATACAAGAAGCACGTCGAGAAGGACGCCGCCTTGGCGCGGCGCTTTCAGCCGGTATTCGTCGCGGAGCCTAACGTCGAGGACACGATCTCGATCCTGCGCGGCCTCAAGGACAAATACGAGCAGCACCACGGCGTGCGCATTGCCGACAGTGCGATCGTCGCCGCGGCGACGCTCTCGAACCGCTACATCGCCGATCGCTTCCTGCCCGACAAGGCCATCGACCTGGTCGACGAGGCGGCGGCACGGTTGAAGATGCAAGTCGACTCCAAGCCCGAGGAGCTCGACTCGATCGACCGAGAGATCGTGCGGCTCAAGATCGAGCAGCAGGCGCTGATGAAGGAAACCGATCCGGGCTCGAAGGATCGGCTGAAGAATCTCGAAGCCGAACTCGTTTCGCTCGAGAAGCAGTCGGCCGACCTGACCAGCCGCTGGAAGGCCGAAAAGGAAAAGCTCGGTTCGGCCACCGAACTGAAGAAGCAGCTCGACGACGCGCGCAACGAGCTCGCTATCGCCCAGCGCAAAGGCGAATACCAGAAGGCGGGTGAACTCGCCTATGGCCGCATCCCCGAGCTCGAGAAGAAACTGAAAGACGTCGAAGCCCGCGGCGATCAGGGCGCCATGGTCGAGGAGACCGTGACCGCCGATCATGTTGCCGGCGTGGTGTCGCGCTGGACCGGCGTGCCGGTCGACAAGATGCTCGAAGGCGAGAAAGACAAGCTGCTGCGCATGGAAGAGGCGATCG
>JAEZEY010000005.1 GCA_023432845.1 Pseudomonadota bacterium | reverse complement strand
GATGGTCCGCTTTCGCGGACGATGACTGCGAGGATTGCTATGTCTCGTCAAAAGAACACCCGTCGCCACGACGCGACGCCCGCCGGCGGCTCGCAGCGCCAGTTGCGCGTCGGCGAACTCGTCCGCCACGCCATCGCCGAGATGCTGACGCGCGGCGACATCCACGACCCGGTGATCGAGGGCCACCTCATCACCGTGCCGGAAGTGCGCATGTCACCCGATCTGCGGCTTGCCACCGTCTACGTTATGCCGCTCGCCGGCCGCGATGCCGCCGAGGTCGTCGCCGCGCTCGAGCGCAACAAGAAATTCATGCGTGGCGAAGTCGCCCACGCGGTGAACCTGAAATTCGCGCCCGATCTGCGCTTCCACATCGACGATCGCTTCGCCGAGGCCGAACGCATCGACAAGCTGCTGCGCTCGCCGGAAGTCGCGCGCGATCTCGAAAAGGACGACGAGTGACCGACACCGCCGACAATCTTCTTGCGCCGGCGACGCCCGCCGAAGGGCAGGCGCCCCGCAAGCCGATGCCCCAGCAGTTCAAGCGCTATAAGCGCGACGTCCACGGCTGGGTCGTGCTCGACAAGCCGGTCGGCATGACCTCGACCCACGCCGTGAGCATCGTCAAGCGGCTGTTCTCAGCCAAACGCTGCGGCCATGCCGGCACGCGCGACCCGCTCGCCTCCGGCTGCCTGCCCATCGCCATGGGCGAGGCGACCAAGACCGTCCCTTTTGTCATGGACAGCCGCAAGCTGTACCAATTTACCGTTCAGTGGGGCGAGGAGCGCGACACTGACGATTCCGAGGGCCGGGTTACCGAAACCAGCGCCACCCGGCCGACGGCCGACCAGATCCGCGCCGCCCTGCCCGCCTTCACCGGTACGATCCAACAGGTGCCGCCGCGCTATTCGGCCATCAAGATCGAGGGCGAACGGGCCTATGACCTCGCCCGCGACGGTCAGGAGGTCGAATTGCAGGCCAGAACGGTCAATATCGGCCGCCTGGAGTTGGTCGATACCCCGGACGCCGACCACGCGGTTTTCGAGGCCGAATGCGGAAAAGGAACCTACGTCCGGTCCCTGGCCCGCGATATCGGCCGGGCGCTTGGCTGCTTCGGCCATATTTCGGCGCTGCGCCGGGTTTCGGTCGGCGGCTTCACGCCCGAAACCATGATTCTGCTGGAAGATTTGGAGGCTCTGTGTCATAGAGCCGCCGCTGGCGAGGCTAGCCTCGCCGACGCGCTCATGCCCGTCGAGACCGCGCTGGACGACATCCCGGCGCTGGCCGTCAACGGGTCTGATGCGGCAAGGCTCCAGAGGGGCCAAGCCGTTTTGTTGCGCGGACGGGACGCTCCCAATTTCCGCGGTCCGGTCTACGTCACGGTTTCGGGCCGTTTGCTCGCCCTTGCCGAAGTCGACCGCGGTGAAGTCGTCCCCAAGCGCGTATTCAACCTCGCCGGTCTGCTGGGCAGAGCCGGTGTCAAGAAAGGATAACCGATGTCGCTGACGACTGCCCGCAAGGCCGAAGTGATCAAGGCCAATGCGACCAAGGCGAACGATACCGGCTCGCCGGAAGTTCAGGTTGCGATCCTGTCGGAACGCATCAACCAGCTCACCGAGCACTTCAAGGTCCACGCCAAGGACAACCACTCCCGTCGTGGTCTGCTCAAGATGGTGTCGCAGCGCCGTTCGCTGCTCGACTATCTGAAGAAGACCGACGAGAAGCGTTACAAGACGCTGATCGAAAAGCTCGGCATTCGCCGCTAGACGAAATTTGCGCGCGGGGCTCTTCAACGCCCCGCGCGTTTTTGCAATCGGCGGGCTGAAGCATCGCCGGTTGATATCGAAGCGGGCGCCAGTTGCGCTCGCTGATTGCCAAACGGGCGTTTGTTGCGTTCGTTTTTAAAAGTCCGGGAAGCGATGGCGCTTCCGGACAATCCGGGTCGGGCCATAGTCCCGGCCGCAAAGGCGAAGGCTCTTGATGGTCATGGCAGGATCGCCAGACGCTGTTGCGTTTCCGCAAGGTGCAGAAAGCAGCAGTCTCTTGCCGTCTTGCACATGGCTTTCGGGAGCCTTTCCGAGAACCATGAGAGAAACAAGCAATGTTTAATATCCATCGAGTCGAACTCGATTGGGGCGGGCGCAAGCTCACCCTTGAGACCGGTCATGTCGCGCGCCAGGCCGACGGCGCCGTGCTCGCCTCCTACGGCGAGACTACCGTTCTGGCCACCGTCGTCGCCGCCAAGGCGCCGCGCGAGGGTGTCGACTTCCTGCCGCTGACCGTCGACTATCAGGAAAAATTCTACGCCGCCGGCCGCATCCCGGGCGGCTACTTCAAGCGTGAAGGCCGCCCGACCGAAAAGGAAACGCTCGTCTCGCGCCTCATCGATCGTCCGGTGCGTCCGTTGTTCGCCGATGGCTGGCGCTGCGAGACGCAGGTCATCATCACCACGCTGTCGCATGATCTCGAGAACGATCCCGACATCCTGGCGATGGTCGCCTCATCGGCGGCACTGACCTTGTCCGGCGCGCCCTTCATGGGCCCGATCGGCGCCGCGCGCGTCGGCTTCATCGATGGCGAATACGTGCTCAACCCGCAGATCGACGAGATGGCCGAGAGCAAGCTCGACCTCGTCGTCGCCGGCACCAATGACGCCGTGCTGATGGTCGAATCGGAAGCCAAGGAGCTGTCCGAAGAAATCATGCTCGGCGCAGTGATGTTCGGCCACCGCCACTTCCAGCCGGTCATCGAAGCGATCATCCAGCTCGCCGAAAAGGCCGCCAAGGAGCCGCGCGAACTGGTCGTCGACGACAACAAGGCGCTCGAGCAGGAGATCCTAGGCCTCGCCGAGAAGGACCTGCGCGCCGCCTATTCGATCCCGATCAAGCAGGAACGCTACAAGGCAGTCGGCGCGGTCAAGGACAAGGTGATGGCGCACTTCTTCCCGGAAGGCGTCGAGCCGAAGTACCCGAAGACCCGCGTCGCCGGCGTTTTCAAGGAACTGGAAGCGAAGATCGTTCGCTGGAACATCCTCGACACCAAGAAGCGCATCGACGGCCGCGATCTCGTGACCGTGCGTCCGATCGAAGTGCAGGCCGGCGTTCTGCCGCGCACGCACGGTTCGGCGCTGTTCACCCGCGGCGAAACCCAGGCGCTGGTCGTCACCACGCTCGGCACCGCCGAGGACGAACAGTGGATCGACGCGCTGCAGGGCACCTACAAGGAATCGTTCCTGCTGCACTACAACTTCCCGCCCTACTCGGTCGGTGAAACGGGCCGTCTCGGCGGCACCAAGCGCCGCGAAATCGGCCACGGCAAGCTTGCCTGGCGCGCCATTCATCCGGTGCTGCCGTCGAAGGAAGAGTTCCCCTACACCATCCGCGTCGTCTCGGAGATCACCGAGTCGAACGGTTCGTCGTCGATGGCGTCGGTCTGCGGCGCCTCGCTGGCGCTGATGGACGCGGGCGTGCCGATGAAGCGCGCCACCGCGGGCATCGCCATGGGCCTCATCCTCGAAGGCGACCGCTACGCGGTTCTGTCGGACATCCTGGGTGACGAAGATCACCTCGGTGACATGGACTTCAAGGTCGCCGGCACCGAGGAAGGCATTACCTCGCTGCAGATGGACATCAAGATCGCCGGCATCACCGAGGAGATCATGAAGGTCGCGCTTGGCCAGGCCAAGCAGGGCCGCGTTCACATCCTCGGCGAAATGTCGAAGGCACTGACCTCGGCGCGCGCCGAGCTCGGCGAGCATGCGCCGCGCATCGAGACCTTCAAGATCCCGACCGACAAGATCCGTGAAGTGATCGGCACCGGCGGCAAGGTGATCCGCGAGATCGTCGAGAAGACCGGCGCCAAGATCAACATCGAGGACGACGGTTCGGTGAAGGTCGCTTCGGCCTCGGGCGAGTCGATCAAGGCGGCGATCAACTGGATCAAGTCGATCGCGTCCGATCCGGAAGTCGGCCACATCTACGAAGGCACGGTCGTCAAGGTGATGGACTTCGGCGCCTTCGTGAACTTCTTCGGCGCCAAGGACGGTCTGGTGCACATCAGCCAGCTCGCCCCGCATCGCGTGCAGAACACCAAGGACGTCGTCAAGGAAGGCGACAAGGTCAAGGTGAAGCTGCTCGGCATGGACGATCGCGGCAAGGTGCGCCTGTCGATGAAGGCCGTCGATCAGACGACCGGCGAAGACATCGAAGGCAAGCAGAAGGCCGAAGGCGGCGAACAGCCGGCGGCCGAGTAACAAACAAGTGTCCGGACGCGCCGCGGTACGCCGTATCGTGGTGCCACTCCGGACCAGTTGCTCTCATTATGAGTCAGAAAAGGCGGCCCTTGTGGCCGCCTTTTTTATTTGAATCTCAGTCACTTGAAGCAAAGCGCCGATTTGTGACCTAAATCACAGCCAGCCCTCGGTCATCAACCTAGTTTTGCGATTATCAGGAACAGACGTTCCCACCGCAACACCAGAAGGGAAGGCCAATGAGCACTAATCTGCCGAAGACTGTTCTGCTCGCGACCGCCACCCTGCTTCTCGCCGCGGCGACGCTGGTGACCGACATGATCAGCCCCTATGCCGGCGGCCCCGTGACCAAGCCCGCACAGGTGCTCGAGTTGCCCGCGCCGTCACAATTCCGGGTGCCGGTCAAAGCCGGCCCCAGCAACATCGCCTTCATTAGCTCTCACCCCGCGAGCTAACCCCCGACCGGCCTCGCCCCCCAACAACAACCACCGAGGCCGGTGGCTTACCCC
>JAEZEY010000459.1 GCA_023432845.1 Pseudomonadota bacterium | reverse complement strand
CGGGGCGGGCCGGGCGCGGGCGGGGGCGGGCGGGACCGGGCCATGGCCATGGTGGTCGTGGCCGTGGGTGCCGTGCGCGCCGTCATGCGCATGATCGTGGGCATGGGCATGATGCGCATGCGAGGCGGTGCCCTCGTCCTCGACGCCCGGCGGCGGCGCTTCGCCCGGGAAGCGGGCGCGCGCGCCAAGAAGCGCGATCAGGCCGGCAAGAATGGCCCCGAGCAGCGGAAGAAAGACGATCGCCTGATACATGAGGAGGCTCAGCCCTTCATCATATTGATGTCCTCAACCGCGATGGTGCCGCGGTTGCGGAAGAAGACCACGAGAATGGCGAGGCCGATGGCGGCTTCGGCGGCGGCGACGGTGAGCACCAGCAACGCGAAAATCTGCCCGGTGATGTCACCCAAATGGGTCGAGAAGGCCACCAGGTTGATATTGACCGACAACAGGATCAATTCGATCGACATCAGGATGATGATGACGTTCTTGCGGTTCAGGAAGATGCCGAAGATCCCGAGCGTGAACAGGATCGCGGCAACCGACAGATAGTGACCGAGGCCTATGGTCATGCCGCGCTCCCCGCGTCGGTGCTGGATATTTCGTTGGAGCCGAGCCCCTGCCCGGTCTTCACCTTGACGACCTTCATCGCCATGGCCGGCGTGCGCGCGACCTGATCGGCGATCGACTGGCGCTTGACCCGCTCTTTATGACGGAGGGTCAGGACAATGGCCCCGATCATCGCAACCAGCAGGATCAGCCCCGAAATCTGGAAGAAGTAGACATACTTCGTATAAAGCACGAGGCCGATGGCCTCGGTGTTGGTGACGCCGGCCGGGATCGGCGCGGTGATCGCGCCCTTGGTCTCCGGCGCTATCGCCCAGGTGCCGACCACCAGCAAAATCTCGGCGAGAAAGATGGCGCCGATCACCATGCCAATCGGAAGATATTGCAGCACGCCCTGCTTGAGTTCGGCGAAATCGACGTCGAGCATCATGACAACGAACAGGAACAGCACTGCGACCGCGCCGACATAGACGACGACCAGGATCATCGCCAGGAACTCGGCGCCCATCATCACGAACAGGCCGGCGGCGTTGACGAAGGCCAGAATGAGATAGAGCACCGAATGCACCGGGTTCCTGGACGCGATCACCATGAAGGCGCTTGCGACCAGAACGCAGGCGAAGAGATAGAAGAATACGGCGGCGGCGTTCATCGGCGTTACCTATACGGCGCGTCGAGCGCGATGTTCTTGGCGATCTCGCGCTCCCAGCGGTCGCCGTTCGCGAGCAGGCGCGCCTTGTCGTAGTACAGTTCTTCGCGGGTCTCGGTGGCGAACTCGAAGTTCGGGCCCTCGACGATGGCGTCAACCGGGCAGGCTTCCTGGCAAAAGCCGCAGTAGATACACTTCACCATGTCGATGTCGTAGCGCGTGGTGCGGCGGGTGCCGTCGTTGCGGCGCGGGCCAGCTTCGATGGTGATGGCCTGCGCCGGGCAGATCGCCTCGCAGAGCTTGCAGGCGATGCAGCGTTCCTCGCCGTTCGGATAGCGGCGCAGCGCATGCTCGCCGCGGAAACGCGGCGAAACGGGGTTCTTCTCGAACGGGTAGTTGATGGTCGCCTTCGGCGCAAAGAAGTAGCGCATTGCCAGCGCGGTGCCGACGACGAACTCCCAGAGGAACAGTGCCTTGGCGGCTCCGACTAACCTCATCGCATCCTCACTTCATCGCTGACGTGGCGAGATGGCCGTACTGCAGGACGCCCGCAACGATGACGACCATGGCCAGCGACAGCGGCAGAAACACTTTCCAGCCCAGACGCATCAGCTGGTCATAGCGGTAGCGCGGCACGATCGCCTTCGCCATCGCGAAGCCGAAGAACAGGAACAGCGCTTTGAGCACGAACCAGATGACGCCCGGCACCCAGGTGAACGGCGCGTAGGGCACCGGCGGCAGCCAGCCGCCGAGGAACAGGATGGTGCCCATGGCGCACATCGTGGCGATGGCCACGTACTCGCCGAGCATGAACATCATGTAGGGCGACGAGCCGTATTCGACCATGAAGCCCGCGACCAGTTCCGATTCCGCTTCGATCAGGTCAAACGGCGGGCGGTTCGTTTCCGCCAGCGCCGAGACGAAAAAGACGATGAACATCGGAAACAGCGGCAGCCAGTACCACGAGAACAGTCCGTAGGGGCCGTTCTGCGCCTCGACGATCTTGGTCAGGTTCAGCGAACCGGCGCACAGCAGCACGGTGATGATGACGAAGCCGATCGAGACCTCGTAGGACACCATCTGTGCCGCCGAGCGCAGCGCGGCGAGGAACGGATACTTCGAGTTCGAGGCCCAGCCGGCCATGATCACGCCGTAGACCATCAGCGACGACACCGCGAAGATGTAGAGCACGCCGACATTGATGTCGGCGATGGCCCAGCCGACATTTACGGGGATCACTGCCCAGGCGGCGAGCGCTAGGACGCAGGTGACGAGCGGCGCGAGCAGGAACACGCCCTTGTTCGAGCCTGCTGGGATCACCGGCTCCTTGAACACGAACTTCAGCAGGTCGGCGAAGGACTGGAACAAGCCCCACGGCCCAACCACGTTGGGACCGCGGCGCATTTGCACCGCCGCCCAGATCTTGCGGTCAGCGAGCAGAATGTAGGCGATGCCGACGAGCAGCACGACCAGCAGCAGCAGCGACTGCGCCAGGATGATGATCAGGGGCCAGAGCGTGGTCCAGAAGAAGTCCATGGCTTTGTCCCTACTCCGCCGCCGTCAGAGTCGGCTTGCCGGCCGCGGCCTTGGCCAGCGCCGAACACTCCGCCATGACCGCCGAAGCGCGAGCGATCGGATTGGTGAAATAGAAGTCCGAAACCGGCGACACAATCGCCGATTTTTCCGCCGTACCGCCGAGTGACGTCAGCTTGTCGATGCTGGCCGCTTCGCCCGGCGCGATCTGGTCGATGCGGGCAAGATGCGGATAGGCCGCATACAACGCCTGCCGCAGACCGAGCAACGAGTCATAAGGCAGCTTGGCGCCGAGAACTTCCGACAGCGCGCGCACGATAGCCCAGTCCTCGCGGGCATCGCCCGGCGGGAAACCGGCGCGGGTGGTCAGTTGAACGCGGCCTTCGGTGTTGACGTAGGTCGCCGACTTTTCCGTATAGGCCGCGCCCGGCAGGATGACGTCGGCGCGGTGCGCGCCGCGATCGCCATGGGTGCCGACATAGACGACGAAGGCCCCGGCCGGGACGTCGACTTCGTCGACGCCGAGCAGAAACATGACATCGAGCGCATTGCCCTTCAGCATCGCCCCGGTGTCGAGGCCGCCCTCGCCCGGCACGAAACCGATATCGAGCGCGCCGACGAGGCCCGCCTCGGTGTGCAGGATGTTGAAGCCGTTCCAGCCGTCCTTGACGACGCCAAGCGATTTGGCCGCCTTGGCGAGCTGCGCAAGGATCGCAGCGCCGTCGTCGCGGTTGAGCGCGCCCTGCCCGATGATGAACATCGGCTTCTGCGCCTTCGCCGGCGGATGATCGACCAATTGTGTCAGGCTGTCGGGGCCGGCGCCGAGGTAATTGTAGCTGTAGGTCAGATCGGCCTGCTCGCCGAAAACGCCGATCGTCATGTTGCCCTGCCGCCAGCGCTTGCGGATACGAGCATTGAGCACCGGCGCTTCCTTGCGCGGGTTGGTGCCGATCAGCATGATGGCATCGGCCTGCTCGATGCCGGCGATGGTCGAATTGAAAATGTAGCTGGCACGTCCGTGCTTCGGATGCAGCGGCGAACCCGGATAGCGCGCGTCGATATTCTTGACGCCGAGCGCCGCCATCAGGCCCTTGAGCGCGAACATCTCCTCGACGCCCGCCAGTTGGCCGGCGAGCGCGCCGATACGCGACGGCGAAGCGCCGCGCATCTTCGCGGCGATGGCGGCGAAGGCTTCCTTCCAGGTGGCCGGACGCAGGCGGCCATTCTCGCGCACATAAGGCTGGTCGAGGCGCTGTGTGCGCAGGCCATCGACGATGTGGCGGGTCTTGTCCGAAATCCACTCTTCGTTGATGTCGTCATTGTTGCGCGGCAGAATGCGCATCACCTCGCGGCCGCGCGCATCGACGCGGATGGCAGAGCCGAGCGCGTCCATGACATCGATCGACGGCGTCTTCGACAGCTCCCACGGGCGAGCGACAAAGGCGTAAGGCTTCGAGGTCAGCGCGCCGACCGGGCACAGATCGACGACGTTCGACTGCAATTCCGAAGTCATCGCGGCTTCGAGATAGGTCGTGATCTCCATGTCCTCGCCGCGGCCAATGGCACCGAGTTCCGACACACCCGCCACTTCCGCCGAAAAGCGGATGCAGCGCGTGCACTGGATGCAGCGGTTCATCGAAGTCTTGACTAGCACGCCGATATACTTGTCTTCGACCGCGCGCTTGTTCTCGTGAAAGCGCGAGTGATCGACGCCATAGGCCATGGCCTGATCCTGCAGATCGCACTCGCCGCCCTGATCGCAGATCGGGCAATCGAGCGGATGGTTGATCAGCAGGAACTCCATCACGCCTTCGCGCGCCTTCTTCACCATCGGCGACTTGGTGAACATGACTGGCGGCTCGCCATTGGGGCCGGGCCGCAGGTCGCGGACGTTTTGCGCGCAGGAAGCGACCGGCTTCGGCGGGCCGCCCTTCACTTCGATGAGACACATGCGGCAGTTGCCGGCGATCGACAGCCGCTCATGGAAACAGAAACGCGGAATCTCCGCGCCCGCCGCTTCACACGCCTGGAGCAGCGTGTACTCCGGCGGCACGTCGATTTCCTGGCCGTCGATGATAACTTTCGTCATGCCGCGTGCTCGCTCGGCGCCGGGCAGCGCGCCGTTTTCCAGTGTTGAGCGCCTGCGATCTGTTGCCAGCCGAAGGCGTAGTCGCTCGGTCCGTTCCGCGTCAGATGGTCGAGGCGCGCGATGCCCTCATCCAAAGTCGGACGCGCTCCGGCCTCGATCCACCACATCGCATTTGTAACCTCGATGTGCTCGAACCATTCTTCGCGCTTCTGATAGAAGCGGTAGTGCAGCGTATTCCAAACGAAGCGCTCGAGCGCCTGTACGCTCTCCCAGACCGTCAGATTCGGCAGCACGCGCTTGTCGCCATGCACGCCCATGTCCATGGCGTTGCCGCTCTCGTCCTTGAGGCGCCAGACAAAGCCCTCGACCCGCTCGGCAAGCCCATTGATGCGTTCGACATTGCCGACGAACTCCGCCATGCGCGGATCGTCGAGCGGATACTTGATCCGCGCGATGTTGAACTGGGCGAGATGGCGGGCTCTGGTCATCCCCTACTCCGCTGCGACCAGAACGGGTTCAGGATGCGGATTGGCCGAATACTGGTCGATCCGCTCTTCGATCTCATGACGGAAATGCGCGATCAGGCCCTGGATGGGCCAGGCCGCGGCATCGCCGAGCGCGCAGATGGTGTGACCTTCGATCTGCTTGGACACTTCCAGCAGCATGTCGATCTCGCGCTTCTGGGCGCGGCCTTCGGCCATGCGCGTCATCACGCGCCACATCCAGCCGGTGCCCTCGCGGCACGGCGTGCACTGGCCGCAGCTCTCGTGCTTGTAGAAATACGAGATGCGCGCGATCGCCTTGATGAGATCGGTCGACTTGTCCATCACGATCACGGCCGCGGTGCCGAGACCCGAGCGCAGCTTCGACAGCGAGTCGAACTCCATCGGCGTGTCGATGATCTGCGCCGCCGGCACCATGCGCACCGACGAGCCGCCGGGGATCACTGCCTTGAGATTGTCCCAGCCGCCACGAATGCCGCCGCAGTGCTTGTCGATCAATTCGCGGAACGGAATGCCCATCGCCTCTTCGACGTTGCAGGGCTTGTTCACGTGGCCGGAAATGCAGAACAGCTTGGTGCCGACATTGTTCGGGTTGCCGATAGAGGAGAACCACGAAGCCCCGCGGCGCAGGATATCCGGCGCGACCGAGATCGACTCGACGTTGTTCACCGTGGTCGGGCAGCCATAGAGACCGACATTGGCCGGGAACGGCGGCTTGAGACGGGGCTGGCCCTTCTTGCCCTCCAGGCTTTCGAGCAGCGCGGTCTCCTCGCCGCAAATGTAAGCGCCGGCGCCGTGGGCGACGTAAAGATCGAAGTCCCAGCCGTGAATATTGTTCTTGCCGATCAGCTTGGCCTCGTAGGCCTGATCGATCGCGGCCTGCAGATGTTCGCGCTCGCGGATGAACTCGCCGCGCACATAGATGTAGCCAGCATGCGCGCCCATGGCGAAGCCGGCGATCAGGCAGCCCTCGACCAGCAGATGCGGATCGTGCCGCATAATCTCGCGGTCCTTGCAGGTGCCGGGCTCGGACTCGTCGGCATTGACGACAAGATAATGAGGGCGCTCGCCGATCTCCTTCGGCATAAACGACCACTTCAAGCCGGTCGGAAAGCCGGCGCCGCCGCGGCCGCGCAGGCCCGACGCCTTCATCTCATTGATGATCCCGTCGCGCCCCTTCTCCAGGATCGCCTTGGTGCCGTCCCAGGAGCCGCGCGCGCGCGCCCCCTTCAGGCCCCAATCGTGGAGGCCGTAGAGGTTCTTGAAGATGCGATCCTTGTCAGCGAGCATTGGCTATCTCGGCAATCTTCAGTTCGGTTTCGGCTTCTTGGCGGCACTGGCCTTCGACAGCGGCGGCTTCGGCTCCGGCGCTTCGCGATTGCTCGCGGCCGCGCTCGGCTTCTTGGCCTCGGCATCGGTCAGCGCCGGGCCGGCGTTCTGCGGTTCCGTCGCCGTGGCCTTCGCCGCATAAATCGACGCATCGGTCAACGTCGTCGGGCCACCTTCCGGCGCCGAGAACTGCCGGCCGTTCTGCGGACCAGGCTTCGGCGGCTTGCCAGCAGCAAAGCCGTCAATGATCTTCTCGAGGCTCTCGGGCGTCAGATCCTCGTAGGTGTCTTTCCAGATCAAGGCCATCGGCGCATTCACGCAGGCGCCGAGACACTCGACCTCTTCCCACGAGAAGTTGCCGTCGGCGGATACTTCGAATGGATCGTGGGCGATGCGGTGCTGGCAGACCTTGATAAGCTCGTCGGCGCCGCGCAGACGGCACGGCGTGGTGCCGCACACCTGGATGTGCGCCTTCTTGCCGACCGGCTGCAGCAGGAACATCGTGTAGAAGGTCGCCACTTCCATGGCGCGGATATGCTCCATGCCGAGCATGTCGGCGATGTAGCGGATGGCGGCTTCGGGCAGCCAGCCGTGATGCTGCTCCTGCGCGCGCCACATCAACTGGATAACGGCCGACGCCTGACGGCCTTCCGGGAAGCGCGCGATGATGGTCTTCGCCCAGGCCAGATTCTCCGGCGTGAAGGCGAATTCCTTCGGCTGAACTTCAGCGGGCGCGGTGCGGCGGACACTCATCGATCAACTTCCCCGAACACGATGTCGATGGAGCCGAGAATGGCCGAAACGTCGGCGAGCAAGTGGCCCTTGCACAGCCAGTCCATCGACTGCAGATGCGCGAAGCCCGGCGCGCGGATCTTGCACTTGTACGGCTTGTTGGTGCCGTCGGCGACCAGATAGACGCCGAACTCACCCTTGGGCGCCTCGACCGCGGCATAGACTTCGCCGGCCGGCACATGGAAGCCTTCGGTATAGAGCTTGAAGTGATGGATCAGCGCTTCCATCGACTTCTTCATCTCGCCGCGCTTCGGCGGCACGATCTTCTGGTCGACCGCGGAGACCGGTCCCTGACCTTCGGCCGCGCGCAGCTTGTCGCAGCACTGCTTCATGATCCTGGCCGACTGGCGCATCTCTTCCATGCGGATGAGATAGCGGTCGTAGCAGTCGCCGTTCTTGCCGACCGGAATGTCGAAATCGAGCTCGGCGTAGCACTCGTAGGGCTGCGCCTTGCGCAAGTCCCAGGCCGCGCCCGAGCCGCGCACCATCACGCCCGAATAACCCCAGTTCCAGGCGTCATCGAGCTTGACCACGGCAATATCGACGTTGCGCTGCTTGAAGATGCGGTTGCCGGTGAGCAGCGTGTCGAGATCGTCGACGACCTTCAAGAACGGATCGCACCAGTCATAGATGTCGTCGATCAGCGCCGGCGGCAGGTCCTGATGCACGCCGCCGACGCGGAAGTAGGCCGCGTGCATGCGCGAGCCGGAGGCGCGCTCGTAGAACACCATCAGCTTCTCGCGCTCCTCGAAGCCCCACAGCGGCGGGGTGAGCGCGCCGACGTCCATCGCCTGCGTGGTGACGTTCAAGAGATGCGACAGGATGCGGCCGATTTCGGAATAGAGAACGCGGATCAGTTGCGCGCGCCTCGGTACCTGCAGGCCGAGCAGTTTCTCGACCGCGAGGCAGAACGCATGCTCCTGATTCATCGGCGCGACGTAATCGAGCCGGTCGAAATACGGGATCGCCTGCAGATAGGTCTTGGCCTCGATCAGCTTCTCGGTGCCGCGATGGAGCAAGCCGATATGCGGATCGACGCGATCGACGACTTCACCATCCAGTTCCAGCACCAGGCGCAACACGCCGTGCGCCGCCGGATGCTGCGGCCCGAAGTTGATGGTGAAATTGCGGACTGAGGTTTCGACTTCGGCCATTACGGCGTCGCCTTCTTCTCGGGCTCGCCGGTGAGCTTGTTGCCCTGCCCCGGCTCCTTCGCCTTCTCGTCGCCCGGCAGCACGTACTCGGTGCCTTCCCAGGGCGAGAGGAAATCGAACGATCGGAATTCCTGATTGAGCCTGACTTTGTCGTAGACGACGCGCTTCTGCTCGTCGTCATAACGCACCTCGACGAAGCCGGTCGTCGGGAAGTCCTTGCGCAGCGGATGCCCCTCGAAACCGTAATCGGTGAGGATGCGGCGCATGTCGGGATGGCCGGTGAACAAGACGCCGTAGAGATCGTAAGTCTCGCGCTCGAACCAGTCGGCGCCGCGGAACACGTCGATGATCGACGGCACCGGTGTAACCTCGTCCGTCATCACCTTGACGCGGATGCGCTGGTTCAGGCGCGGCGACAGGAAATGATAGACGACGTCAAAGCGCTGCTCGCGGCCGGGATAATCGACCGCGGTGATGTCGATAATGCAGACGAACTGGCAGGCCGGATCGTCGCGCAGGAACTTGACGACCTTGACGATGTCGGCGGCGTTGGCGGTGATGCTGAGTTCGCCGAACGCGACCTCATGGCCGGTCACCACACCGGGCAATGCCGTTCTGATCGAAGCGCCGAGCCTGTCGAGCAATTCTTCCATCGGTTCCCGACCTTCAATCCACGATGAAGAGGCGCGCGCCGCGCGCCGTCTCCGAGCGGTGGGCGTCGATGCCGTCCGCCACTTGATAGCTCATGCCCGGCGTGAGCTTGAACTCGCGGCCATCCTTGAGCTTGGTGACCAGTTCGCCGTCAACGCAGAAAATGATGTGGCCCTTCTCGCACCAGTGATCGGCAATGTAGCCCGGCGAGTAGTCGACCATCCGCACGCGGATGTCGCCGAACTGACGCGTGCGCCAGGTCGCCATGCCGACCTCACCCTTGTGGGTCGTCGGGGCGACGCTTGCCCAGTCAGTCGTGCCGAACGGTATGTTGGCCATCTGCATCGCGATCACCGCTCGATCGTACCGACGCGGCGGATCTTCTTCTGCAGCAGCAGCACGCCGTAGAGCAGCGCCTCGGCCGTCGGTGGACAGCCCGGCACATAGATGTCGACCGGCACGATGCGGTCGCAGCCGCGCACGACACTGTAGGAGTAGTGATAGTAGCCACCGCCATTGGCGCAGGAGCCCATCGAAATGACGTAGCGCGGTTCCGGCATCTGGTCGTAGACCTTGCGCAGTGCCGGCGCCATCTTGTTGGTCAGCGTGCCGGCGACGATCATCACGTCGGACTGACGCGGCGACGCACGCGGTGCGAAGCCGAAGCGCTCGACGTCGTAGCGCGGCATCGAGGCCTGCATCATCTCGACCGCGCAGCAGGCGAGCCCGAAGGTCATCCACATCAGCGAGCCAGTACGCGCCCAGGTGATGAGATCGTCGGCGGCGGTGACGATGAAACCCTTGTCGGACAGTTCGCTGTTAATGCCGGTGAAGAACGGATCGTCGGCCCCCACCGGCCTGCCGGTGTTGGGATCGATAATGCCGCGAGGCTGTGGAGCGACCATTGTCATTGCGTTGCCTTCAGCGCGCTCAATCCCATTCGAGCGCGCCCTTCTTCCATTCGTAGATGAAGCCGATGGTGAGCACGCCGAGGAACAGCATCATCGACCAGAAGCCGAACACGCCGACGTCATGGAACGCAACCGCCCATGGGAACAAGAAGCTCACTTCGAGATCGAATATAATGAAAAGAATGGCGACCAGGTAGAAGCGCACGTCGAATTTCATACGCGCGTCGTCGAAGGCGTTGAAGCCGCATTCGTAGGCCGACAGCTTTTCCGGATCCGGTTGCTGGAACGCGACGAGGAACGGGGCGACCAGAAGCGCCAGCCCGATCACCAGCGACACGCCGATGAAGATCACGAGGGGCAGATAGTCCTGCAGCAATCCGCTCATTGGCGACCCCTATCGTCTCTCGCCCCTGCCCCGTCGAGGCGGCCTTTTTCGTCCCGCGAGTCGCCGCGTTCGGCACCAGGTTCCCGAGCAAAACCCACAAAAACCCAAGGCCTTGTTTGGAAACGTTGCAGGGACGAAGCGGCTGAGGCTTAGCCCAGCGTGCAACGCCTTGGCAAGCCGACTTTACCCCCCATCGGGCACCAAAAACGGGCGCGCGCAATGCAATCTGTGGATCGCGGTAGACCTCTGCCGAGTGCGGCACCGGCGCACCGAATCCGCGCCGCTCAGGCGCCCAGTTTCACCGCAAGGTCGGCAAGGTCGGTCCCTGCCACATCGACCGGTACGCTCGGCGATTTCTCGCCCTTGCCGGGGCCGTGCTCGTTTGGCCGGGCGATGTGTCCCGTACGCAGGCCACAAGCGGCTGCAGCGGCAAGATCGCTCGAATGCGCCGCGACCATCATGCACTGCCACGGTTCGAGATCGAAGGCGGCGCAGGCGGCGAGATAGACCTGCGGCTTCGGCTTGTAGTCGCCGGCAATCTCCGCGCCGAGAATGGCGTCCCACGGCAGGCCGTTGCGCCGCGCAAGGTCGACCATCAGTGAGATGTTGCCATTTGACACCGGCGCGATGCGGAATTGCGGCTTCAGCCGCGTCAACGCCGCCGGAACTTCGACCCAGGCATCGAGGCGGTGCCAAACCAGTGTGAGATCGTCGAGCACCTCGTCCGACAGGTTCTCCAGGCCGAAACGCGGCGCCATGCGCACCAGGTTGGCCCGGTGCAGGACGTCCAGCTTGCTGAACGGCAGCCTGCCGGAGCGGACCTCCTCCATGCCCGGCTGATACTCGTTGCGCCAGGCGTCGGCGAAGGCCAGCCAGTCGAGGCTGAAACCGAGGGCGCCCAGGATCCGTTCGGACTCGCGGGCAACCGAAGTGCGCCAGTCCACCAGAGTTCCAAAAACGTCGAAAAACAGAGCTTTGACGCCGAGAGCCGGATTTGGACCGGAAGCCTGCATCCGCCTCTCCTCCGCTCCGATGACGGCGCCTGGGGCACAGGGCCGGGCCAAGGAAGAGCCGGATTCCCCGTTACGGGAAACCGGACTAAACCATTCGGAATATTAAGAAAAGTGGCGGGAGCGACGGGACTCGAACCCGCGGCCTCTGCCGTGACAGGGCAGCGCTCTAACCAACTGAGCTACGCCCCCGCGGGCGTGGGGCGTGAGTTATAGGGGGGGCTGCTCCAAGTCAAGGACAAGTCTCGGAGAAGGCAGGGACAACTTGAAACCGGCAGCATTGCCGCATGCCCGGAGTTGCGAAAAAGCCCCATTTATCGGAAGAATCATGGCCAGACCGGCATCGAATCGTCTATGCGGGCACGATGGTTTGGCGCTCCGCCACACCTCGAGGATCAAGAGGAGGGTCCCTGATGGCTACGGCAACGAAGGCTCCGGCAACGGTTACCCTGAAGCATCTCGCTGCGGCACTCGCCGAATCCCACGAGATGTCGAAGAAGCAGGCCGAAACCGTCCTGGGCGATTTTGTCGGAAGTATCGTCAAGCATCTGAAGAAGGGCGAGCGCATCCGCATCGGCGGCCTCGGCATCCTTCAGGTGCGTAAGCGCGCCGCGCGTATCGGCCGCAATCCCGCCACCGGCGAGCAAATCCAGATCAAGGCGTCGAAGAAGGTTGCCTTCCGCGCCGCCAAGGAGCTCAAGGAAGCAGTCTGAGCTTCTTACTGCGCTGGACTCTCCGGCATCATCGACGGCAGGCTCGTGGCTAGAATGCCCGGCCTGCCGTTTTTGTTTTCATGACACGCGAGTGAGAGTCCCGGAATGCCAGCGGTCCCCGCCTTCGACTACACCGTGCTCGAGCGGTTTCTCCGTTATGTCGTCATCGACACGCAGTCCGATCCGGAGTCGCCCTCTACGCCGTCCACGGAGAAGCAGAAGACGCTCGGCCGCCTGTTGGTGAGCGAATTGCACGAAATCGGCCTCAGCGACGCCGCCATGGACGATAACGGCTATGTCTATGCGACGCTGCCGGCCAACACAGACAAATCGGTGCCGGTGATCTGCTTCTGCTCGCACATGGACACGTCGCCGGACTTCACCGGCGCGAATGTGAAGCCTCAGATCGTAAGCAACTACCAAGGCGGCGACATCGCCCTGCCCGGCGACAAGGCCCGCGTGATCCGCCCCTCCGATCATCCCGCGCTCGCCGCCCAGATCGGCAACGACATCGTCACCTCGGACGGCACGACCCTGCTCGGCGCCGACGACAAGGCCGGCCTCGCCGAGATCATCGACGCCCTGCGCTTCCTCGCGGCGCATCCCGAAATCAGACACGGAGCCATCAAGGTGCTGTTCACGCCCGACGAGGAGATCGGCCGCGGCGTCGACAAGGCGGACCTCAAGCGCCTCGGTGCCGATTTCGCCTATACCATGGACGGCTCGACGGCCGGCACAATCGAAGATGAGACGTTCTCAGCCGATGCCGCGACAGTCACCATTACCGGTTTGGCGGCCCATCCGGGTTTCGCCAAAGGCCGGATGGAGAACGCCATCAGGATCGCGGCGTGCATCGTCGATGCCCTGCCCAAGGACGCCTGCACGCCGGAGACAACCGATGGCCGCGAAGGGTTCCTGCATCCGGTCTCTGTCACGTCGCAGCTCGGCGAAGCGAAACTGCAATACATCATCCGCGATTTCACCGAAGAGGGCCTGCGCGAGAAGGCATCGCTGCTGGAGCGCACGATCAAGGACGTGATGCGCGGCTTCCCGCGCTCGACCTACACGCTCGAGGTCAAGGAGCAGTATCGCAACATGAAGGTCGTGCTCGACCGGCACCCGCAGATCGTCGAAAACGCCATGGAAGCGGTGCGCCGCGCCGGCCTCAAGCCGGAGAAAGATAGCATCCGCGGCGGTACCGATGGCTCGCGGCTGTCCTTCATGGGACTACCCTGCCCCAACATCTTCGCCGGCGGCCACGCCTTCCACTCGCCGCTCGAATGGGTCAGCGTGCAGGACATGCAGGCTGCGGTGCGAACCATCGTGCATCTGGCGGCGGTGTGGGAGGAAAGGGCCTGAAACCGCCTCAGAGCGAAGCAGGATGGTGGGCAGTGAGAGGATCGAACTCCCGACCGTCCCGGTGTAAACGGGATGCTCTACCGCTGAGCTAACTGCCCGGCCCCTTCTGGCGGCCCGTTTATCGCTATTGCGGCGCATCGCGCAAGCCGCCCGCGGCGCCCTTGAATCAAAAACGGCGCCCGGAGGCGCCGTTTTCGCTTTTCTTGCTGGGCCCGCCGCTTAGTGGGCGGTGAGCCCGGAACCGTCCTCGTCGGCGACCTTGTCGGCCGTCTCGAGCTTGGCCGCGGCTTCGTCCCATTCGATCGGCTCGGGCTTGCGCACCAGGGCCTTGGCGAGCACCTCGTCCATCCGGGAGACCGGAATGATGTCGAGGTTCTTCTTGATGGTCTCGGAGATTTCCACCAGATCCTTGGCGTTCTCCTCCGGGATCAAGACCGTCTTGATGCCGCCGCGCGCGGCGGCCAGCAGCTTCTCCTTGAGACCGCCGATCGGCAGCACCCGCCCGCGCAGCGTGATCTCGCCGGTCATGGCAACATCCTTGCGCACCGGAATGCCGGTCATCACCGAGACGATCGAGGTGACCATGGCGACGCCAGCCGACGGACCATCCTTGGGCGTCGCACCTTCCGGCACGTGCACGTGGATATCGCGTTTGTCGAACAGCGGCGGTTCGATGCCGAAGGCCACCGCCCGCGAACGGACGTACGACGCCGCCGCCGAGATCGACTCCTTCATCACGTCACGCAGGTTGCCGGTGACGGTCATCCTGCCCTTGCCCGGCATGGACGTGCCTTCGATGGTGAGCAGCTCGCCGCCCACATCGGTCCAGGCCAGACCCGTGACCACGCCGACCAGATCGTCCGCCTCGACTTCGCCGAAGCGATACTTCGGCACGCCGAGATAGTCCGACAGGTTCTTCGCGGTGACGGCGATCGACTTCTTCTTCGAGGTCATGATCTCCTTGACCGCCTTGCGCACGAGCGTTGACAGCTCACGCTCGAGGCTGCGCACGCCCGCTTCGCGGGTGTAGCGCCGGATCATCAAGAGCAGACCTTCGTCGTCGATCGACCATTCCGCAGGCGCGAGACCATGCTTGGCGACCGCGTGGGGGATCAGGTGCTTGCGCGCGATCTCGACCTTCTCATCCTCCGTGTAACCGGCGATGCGAATGATCTCCATGCGGTCCATCAACGGGCCGGGGATGTTCAGCGTGTTGGCCGTGGTGATGAACATCACGTTCGACAGATCGTAATCGACCTCGAGATAGTGGTCGTTGAAAGTCGAGTTCTGTTCCGGATCGAGCACTTCGAGCAGAGCCGAGGACGGGTCGCCGCGGAAATCGGACCCCATCTTGTCGATCTCGTCGAGCAGGAACAGCGGATTCGAGGTCTTGGCCTTC